>JAAYHZ010000359.1 GCA_012744235.1 Clostridiaceae bacterium | reverse complement strand
GTCATGGAATCTTCTTAACAGGTGAACAGGGATAAAGATATGAAAGTTTAAGAATACCGATGACATTACTCATACGGATCCATATGAAAAGCAAGTAAATATTAATAATTCGCAGATGCGGATACAAGCCGGCTAAAGAGCGAGGAAAGGAATCTTATCCTTTCAATGCCGGCGTTATTTTTTGCTACTTTAAGTTGCAAAAAAAGATACTAAAAATCGGTTAAACGAGAGTGAAGAATGGTATACAATGGAAGAAAGAAAGGACGGGGGTGTTTACAGTGGATATAGGGAGCAAGCTGTATGCGTTGAGAAGCAAGGTTAAGATGTCGCAGGAAGAACTTGCGGAAAAATTAAACGTTTCAAGACAAGCCGTTCAAAAATGGGAGAGGGGCATATCGAATCCGGACTTGGAGAATATCATTAAAATAGCAAAGCTATTTAGCGTATCGGTAGACTCTCTGCTTTTTGACAGCAGCTTTCGGGAAACGGAGGAGTTGTACGGTGAAAAGGTGTTATTGCCTCGATTTGAAGCGATAAACGCATCGGAAAGCTACGAAGAGCTGCTTTTGATTGAGTACAAGCAGTCCATGGAAGAGGGAATCGATGTCGAAAAATACAAGGACTTATTCGAAGTCGTTCACGGGATGCCGAGAGGTATGCATAAGGTTAAAATTGCCGATGTTTTGTTTGATATTGTAAGACATGCGCCGAAGAGAGGAGAATATGCATACGACGAACCGTCATCTCTTCATGAAATTCGACAAAAAAGCAAAGGGTACGCCGTAAAAAGCTTTTCGCCGGACGAGAATGCTTTGAAAAGCAAAATTGCCGGTGCATGGTACGGCAGAATATGCGGCTGCTTGTTGGGAAAGCCCGTGGAGGGAATTCGTACGGACGAGCTTCATCCGCTGCTCAAGGATACCGGGAATTATCCCATGAAAAGATATATTTTGCGATCGGAGCTGACGGATGAAATTTTGGATAAATACAAATTCCGCCTGCGAGACCGGGCATATCCGGACACGATTTCATGCGCGCCCGTTGACGACGATACGAATTACACCGTTTTAGGGCAAATGATCATCGATAAGTGCGGAAGAGATTTTAAGCCTTCCGATGTTGCAAAGGCATGGCTGGAATCACAGCCGAAAAACGCGTATTTTACGGCGGAACGGATGGCTTACCTAAATTTGACCAACGGGTATGAGCCGCCTCATTCCGCATTGTACAAAAATCCGTATCGAGAATGGATCGGGGCACAAATCCGAGCGGACTATTACGGATATATCAACCCGGGCCACCCCGCTATGGCGGCGGAGATGGCTTGGAAAGACGCATCCGTTTCTCATATCAAAAACGGAATTTACGGAGCCATGTTTGTTGCCGCGATGATCGCCGCCGCGGCAGCGGAAGAGGACATGAAGGAAATCATTCGTGCAGGCTTATCTCAGATCCCCGTAAATTCAAGGCTGCATAAGGAGACGGAAGCTCTTCTTTGTGATTACGAAAACGGAATGACGCAAGAGGAATGCTTTTCGAAAATCCGGCGAAAATACGACGAATTCGACAAGCATGATTGGCGCCATACTCTATCCAATGCATTGATCGTAACGGCCTCCCTGCTGTACGGAAAGGACGATTACGGAAAATCCATTTGCATGGCGGTACAAGCCGGGTTCGATACCGACTGCAACGGAGCGACGGTAGGTTCCGTTTTAGGGATGAAAAACGGAATAGACAGTATCGATGCGTATTGGATGCGTCCTTTGAACGGAGAGCTGACGACTTCCATATTCGGAGTCGGAAAAGTAAAGATCGCGGAATTGATCGAGAAAACGATGACGCATATCAAGGTAGAATTCTAAATATTATTTCATTTAAAAAGACGATTCGGATAAAAAGCCGGATCGTCTTTCGTTATCTTTAGAGAAAATTTTTCAACTGCCGGACATTATTTTCCTCAAATTTAAGGAGCCTGTCCATTAGGTCTCGAATGCTCGGCTCCGCGTCCTCGTACTTTCTAAGATTTTTTATCGCGTTTATGATTCCCATGTTGCTGCCGATGATAAGCATTTCCGCGATATGGGAGGAGGATCGGTCCGTCAGGGTTTGCAAATTAACCATAAAATACGTTCGTATTTGCTCAAAAGCGCTTAACCCTTTTTCATCGTATCCCGCCTTGTTAAGTGCATTTTTTGCAGCCGTATGAATTTCTTGATACTCTCTTAACTGCGATTCCAAATGCCTTTTAAACTCGTCGTCTTCGGCTATATCAATCAATTGGCTGATGGTATTGACGCCCATTTGGGAATTTTGATAAACGAAATTTAATAGCTCCGCATTTCCGTTCATTGACAACACTCTCCTTTGTTTTCTTTAGTGTTTCCCGCATAAATCGAGATTATTCATAAAGGATATACTATATTGTCATTTTCCCACGGTTGAAAAATTGATATATAATGGCTTAGAAAGAAGCAAGTAAAAAGTAAGAAAGAGGCATAAAGAAATGGATAAAAGTACGTTCCGGTGGCTTCATGAGTCGATGGACCCTCTATGGGGGAGGCGTAAGGATGCGAACTATGTTGCTTCCATTATACCGAAGGGATTTTTAGCATATGCTCGAATTCTTCATCCGGCATACGAAAAAGGAAGCAATCGTGAAATATCTTGGAGTGAAATGGCTAAATATTCTTCAAAGCAAGCTCATGCCGAAATGCAGTGGCATCAAATTACCGCAGCGAAATCCGAAAGTACGGATATAATACCGCCGATAATCGGCAGCTTGCCGGAAAAACAAACGAAGATATTGGCGGATATTTTGAGAAAACATACCGAAACGCCTTCGGAAATCTATTTCGCTCTTTGGGAGGGCTTAGGCTTGGATTTTTCAAAAACACCGTGGAAAAATGCGGAGAAATTGGAGCTTTCGAACCGACACTATTACGTTATACAAAGCACCTTGGATGCCGTAACGGAGCTATGTACCTTCGAATATTTTCAAAGTCCCGGCCTATGGTGGCCGAAGGACCGTGCATGGTGTACGGCTACGGACATTGACCTTATGTGCACCTATGTAGGAGGAAAAAAATCTTGTATCGAAATGATCCTCAAAGATAAGCGGTTGGAAGCCTTCCCCGCCAACCCGAACCATCGGGTGGATAGGGAGGGCGATCCAATCAACGGGTCTTAATACGAGACGGTTATGGCATGAAAAAAGACTATCCGTAAAAAAGGATAGGCTTGCTTCTTAAACGAAAGGTTTTGTTTTACGGTAAACCCATAAGGCGTACCGTCTGGGTCACAAGAAAGCAAATCGAAAGGCCTATGACGGTAGGAATGAAAAACGAGAAAACCGTCCATTTCAAGCTTTGGGTTTCTTTCTTTATGGTCCACAGGGTGGTGCCGCAGGGAAAATGAAACAAGGTAAAAAGCATCACGCATACGCCGGTAAGCCAGGTCCAGCCGTTTGCAACGAAAAGACTCTGAAGCTCCTCAAGAGAGCTTAATTCCATAAGGGAGCCTTGGGACAGGTAGCCCATGATGATAATGGGGATCACGATTTCATTGGCCGGCAAACCGAGGAAAAAGGCCAATAGAATGATTCCGTCCATGCCGATAAGCCTGCCGAAAGGATCCAAAAAGGCGGCCGTATGAGCCAAAAGGCTTTTGTCCGCAACGGTTAAATTGGCCATAATCCAAAGAACAAGACCCGCCGGAGCGGCTATGGTAACGGCGCGTCCCAACACAAAAAGGGTACGGTCAAAAACCGATCGTACGATAATGCGCCCGATGGGCGGCTTTCGGTAGGGAGGAAGCTCCAAGGTAAAGGAGGAAGGCAGTCCCTTCAGTACGGTTTTAGACAGTATGCGGGATACCGTCAGTGTCATAAAGATACCCAGCAAGACGGTGCCGGTAAGGGCGAAAACGGCCGCCGCCGATTGAAAAGCACCGCCTATCGCTCCCCCTATAAATACGGTACCGATGGCGATTAAGGTAGGGAACCGCCCGTTGCAGGGCACAAAGTTATTGGTTAGAATGGCGATCAGCCTTTCCCTCGGGGAATCGATGATCCGACAGCCGATCACGCCGGCGGCATTGCATCCGAAGCCCATGCACATGGTCAGCGCCTGTTTCCCGTGGGCACAAGCTTTCTTAAAGTAGTTATCCAAATTAAAAGCCACTCTCGGAAGGTAGCCTAAATCCTCCAGGAAAGTAAACAAGGGAAAGAAGATGGCCATAGGCGGAAGCATCACCGATACGACCCATGCCACGGTGCGGTATATGCCGAGAACCAATAAATCGTGAAGCCATAACGGGAAATGAA
This sequence comes from Clostridiaceae bacterium, assembly GCA_012744235.1. Classification (GTDB taxonomy): domain Bacteria; phylum Bacillota; class Clostridia; order JAAYHZ01; family JAAYHZ01; genus JAAYHZ01. The sequence goes on along the minus strand of JAAYHZ010000359.1, from coordinate 4,527 downwards.
GCTTCAAGAAAAATTCCGAAAGCCTCTCTCCGATGCCGAAAAGAAGGCTTCCGAGAAATTGAGACGGTATGTTGGCTCCCGCTATCGTTATCCAAAACACCAGTGTCAAAAGCCCCAGCATGATGGGAATGCCGAAGATTTTGGATGTAAGAATGCCGTCGATTTTCCTGTCCAGCCGGTTATACTGCTTATCTTGAAAGGTCACGGCCTTTTTGGCGATCTCTTCTCCTCTCAGCACCAGAGCGGATACGACGGTATCCTGCAAGCGGCAAAGAGGAAGTCCGTTTTTCTCCATATGCTCCTTCGCTTTTGCAAGAAGCTCTTGGAGCCCTTTGTCTTCCATAAGGTTAAAGCCTAAAAAGCCTTCAAGAGAGGTTAAAAGGGATGAATCCGGGTCGAGAAGCTGCAAGGAAACCCATCGGCTGTCGATCTTGTCTTTTACAAGCTCGGCTACTTTCGGACGGACCGTATCGATTGCCTGTTCAATCCTTTCGTCATAGAGGACTTTATAGGGTGTAGTTTTTATCCTTCCATGGGCGATATCATAAACGGCATCCATTAATTCTGCAAGGCCGATATTTTTTCTCGCTACGGCGGGTACCACGGGTACCCCCAAGCATTCGGAAAGCTTTTGAAAATCAATCCGGATTTTCTTTCTCTTGGCCTCATCGATGAGATTGACGCAAACTACAACCTTGTCGGTTATCTCCAAGGTTTGTAGAACCAAATTCAAATTTCTTTCAAGGCAGGTGGCATCGGTGACGATGATTACGGCGTCCGGCTGCCCGAAGCAGACGAAATTTCTGGCCACCTCCTCTTCTACGGAATTGGCCATCAGGGAATAGGTGCCCGGAATGTCGACCATAATAAAATCGGTATCCTTGTGCTTGTATTTCCCTTGGGCATTGGTAACGGTTTTGCCCGGCCAATTGCCGGTATGCTGCCTTAGACCTGTCAAGCCGTTAAACAAGGTGCTTTTTCCCACGTTCGGGTTGCCGGATAGGGCAATAACCTTATCATAGGGGGTCTTCATTTCTATGTAGAGCTCGTTTTCCGGCTTTCCCGATAAGACAGGTTCTTTTATTTGCTTCATAAAAAGAATCCTCCTTGTCAGCGAAGCTCAACCATGATTTTGCTCGCCTCTTCCGAACGCAAAGCGATGACGGCTCCGCGAACGCAGTATGCGGTAGGATCACCGGAAGGACTCCTTTGAAGGGCTTCTACTAATGTGTCGGTTACGAAGCCTAAATCCAACATTCTTCTTCTTGATATGCCGTCGAAAGAAAGGGATTTGACTTTTCCGAATCGACCTTTCGGTAAAAAACTTAAGGGTATAAATCCTTTGTCAAGCATTGTTAACCTCCGATAAAAGTATTGTCTATGTACGTATCTAACGCATCCATTACAAAACGGTTCTTAGGGGTGTGAAAAAGTTTTTCCCTACACTAACATATGAAAAATATATTCCTTGTGTTCCGAATATAATGAAACGGGGGAAAATTTTGTTGACATAAAAGAAAGGGTCCGACATGGGAAAAAAAGAGTTTTATACGGTAAGGGGATACCAGCTCCTTTTACAGAACAAAAAGTCGTTGTCCTCGGCGATGGAAGATTATCTTGAAATGATTTTCCGAACCGGCAAGCAGGAAGGCATCGTGCGTATCGGCCGGTTGGCGGAGCTTTTGAATGTAAAAGCATCGTCGGCTACCAAAATGGTTCAAAAGCTGGGGGAGTTAGGCTTGGTTCGCTACGAAAGATACGGCTTCATCGAGCTTACGGAAGACGGAAAAAACGTAGGAGAATATTTGTTGTACAGGCATAACGTCATAGAAGGATTTTTAAAGCTGATCGGAATCAAAGAGAATTTATTGGTTGAAACGGAGCTCATCGAACACAATATCAGTCCCGAGACACTGAAGAAAATGAAAATATTGACGGACTTTCTTGACGGTATGCAAGAAATCAAAGAGAGCTTTGAAAGGTTTAAAAAAGAACGAGAAGAAGAATAGCTTTTCGCACTCGAACAAAAGGCTTTATCGTTTGTACGATTCATATTTTCTTTTTTCCCCGGCTCAAAGAAAGATCAATATTTGCTATAATGAAAGCAAAATTACGCTGGTATCTACCGGTATATTAAGCTATACTCGGATATAGGAAGGATACAAGGAGGTGTATTCGGTGGCACAATTTATAATCTCCGCTTTTGCCGATGAAATTGCCCAAGATCTGCAAACACAGATGGATGTGCTGGAAGAATACGGCGTTCGATATATCGAAATGAGAGGGGTTAACGGAAAAGGCTTGGTAACCTACCCTCTTGACGAGGTGCGGGAAATCAAAAAGCGGCTTGACAAAAGAGGCTTTAAGCTTTCGTCGGTGGGATCTCCCATAGGAAAAATCAACATTACCGATGATTTCGAACCTCATATGGAGCTTTTCAAGCACACATTGCAAATTGCCGAAATCATGGGCGCCCCGTATATCCGTATGTTCAGCTTTTTTATCCCGAAGGGAGAAGACCCGGCCCGGTATCGGGATGAGGTCATGGAAAGATGGAACCGCTTCATTCAAGCCTCCGGGGACTACGATGTTCTTTTGCTTCATGAAAATGAAAAAGACATTTACGGGGATACCGCCGAAAGATGCTTGGATTTGATGAAGACATTGAACAGTCCGAAGGTAAAATCGGTATTTGACCCCGCCAACTTTATACAATGCGATGAGGAAACCTACCCGAAGGCTTACCGAATGCTGAAGGATTATGTGGTATACTTGCACATAAAAGACGCTCTTTACGAAGACCGTTCCGTTGTGCCTTCCGGATACGGCGACGGAAAAGTGAAGGAAATCTTAACGGATTTATATAAGAACGGTTTTGAAGGCTTCTTGTCGTTGGAGCCTCATCTTCAGCGCTTTAAGGATTACGGACGCTTAAGAATAGATTCGAAGGTATTGGACATGGAAGACGGAGGACTGAAACAATTTGCGATCGCAAAAATCGCTTTAGATACCATAATTCGAGAAATATGCGAGTAAGGAGGTTTCGTAATGGATTGTGTTAGGATAGGCGTTATCGGAGTCGGCAATATGGGAACAAGCCATGCCAAAAACATTGCCTCCGGAAAAGTGGAAAACGCAAAACTCACGGCGGTATGCGATGCCAATCCCGCCAGGCTTGCTTGGTTCAAAGCAAACATGCCGGACGTAAAGGTATTTGAAAACGAAGATCAATTGATGGATTCGAAGGAAGTGGATGCCGTCGTGGTTGCTACGGCGCATTTCCTGCATCCTCCCATCGCCATCAAGGCATTTGAAAAGGGCTTGCATGTATTGATTGAAAAACCTGCCGGCGTATACACCCTGCAAGTAAGAGAGATGAACAAAGCAGCCGAAGAAAGCGGAAAAGTTTTTGCCATCATGTACAACCAAAGAACCAACCCGGTATACCGAAAAGCGCGGGAACTGATTAAAGAAGGCGAATTAGGCGAAATCAAACGCTCCATTTGGATAATCACTTCTTGGTACCGTCCCCAAAGCTATTTCGATTCCGGAGGATGGCGCGCCACGTGGGCGGGAGAAGGGGGAGGCGTTTTATTGAACCAAGACCCCCATCAGCTGGATTTATGGCAGTGGATTTGCGGAATGCCTAAAAGAGTAAGATCCTTTATGTATTTCGGAAAATATCACGACATTGAAGTGGAAGACGATGTTACCGGATATGTGGAATATGAAAACGGCGCTACCGGCCTTTTCGTAACGAGTACGGGTGAAGCTCCGGGAACCAACCGTTTGGAAATATCCGGGGACATGGGCAAGATCGTCATAGAGGACAAGACCCTGACCTTCTGGAGAAACCGCGTCAATGAAAGACAGTTTAACCGCGAGTATCAAGGCGGATTCGGGCAGCCGGAGTGCTGGAAGTGTGAAATTCCCATTACCGAGACGGAAACGGGCCATGTAGGAATTTTGAACAACTTCGTCGAAGCCATATTGACCGGGAAAGAATTGATCGCTCCGGGAGTCGAAGGCATAAACGGGCTCTCCATTTCCAACGCCATGCATTTGTCCGCTTGGTTGGACGATTGGGTAGAAATACCCTTTGACGACAGCTTGTATTACGAAAAGCTGCAAGAAAAAATGCGTACATCCACCTTCAAAAAGAACGTGGTAGACCGGGTGCTGAACGTAGAAGGCACGCATTAATCCGTAAAAACATAAAGCTCCTTACGAAAACAGGAGCTTTTTTGTTGCCGAATGCATAAAAGGCCTGTAAGATTGATAATAATTTTAAAAATAGCGAAGGAGTAAGGTTTCTCGTGAAAAAGCGGAAAATCGTATTCACCGTGCTGTTGGCGTTAGGGGTTGTGTTTTCGCTTTTGGCCGAGCATTTTTCCGACTTTGTTGAAACCTATTACTCGGCCGGGTTCTATTACGGAGTCATTCGACCCTACGGCATCCTTATCGGTTATCTGCCCTTTTCTCTTGCCGAGGTTACGGTTGTCCTGTCGGCCTTTTACGGAGCTTATC
>JAAYHZ010000358.1 GCA_012744235.1 Clostridiaceae bacterium | reverse complement strand
CTCCACCCTGTAGACGCCCAAAATGCATTGCCGGTTACATTATCGGCGAAGACGAAAAGATGGCATTTATGTATTCCCTCTGCTTTCAATCTTTCAAGACTTTTCTCAACAAGGCCTTTTCCGATGCCTTTTCCCCTGTACTCTTTAGCCACGGTTACATGGTAGACATAGCCTCTGCGCCCGTCGTGGCCGCATAGAATCGTCCCGATGATTCGATCTTTGATTTTGCAAATATAGCTTAATCCTTTGTTTCTCGTAAGGAACTTCTCGATGTTTTCTTTTTTGTCGGCATCGCTCAAGCCCATTCCGGGAGTCTTACACCATAATTCATAAACTTCTTCGTAATCTTGTATTTGCATTTCCAAGATACACGCGTCTTCAGGCAGCATAATCGTTCACCAAGCCTTTCATTTTACTTGATGAGCCCCTTATGGAATGGACTCAAGCATTATTCCGGAATATCGCACAAGAACCCGGCATAAGGGAATTTATATAGCATGGCCAAGGTTCCGAACATATCGACAACCTTGCCTTCCGCCGTTCCTTTAATTATCTGCTCGGCACCCTCAATCAGGTTTTTGATAATTTCAGGGTAAACCGGGAAGGTTCCATGAGAAGGATAGATAACGTCGAACTCATCTTCATAATGCAACAGCTTCTTCAGGCTCTCCACATACAGGGACATATTACGATGCTTTTTAAACATGAAAATGTTCCCGTCTTGTACGGAGTCTCCTCCGATGAGCACCCTGTTGTGAATGTCCAATATGGCTACACTGCCGGGGGTATGACCGGGTATGGAAATGATTTTAAGCGGTCGGTTTCCAAGGTCCAAGATATCGTTATCTTGGACAGGAATGATCGTTCCCGTCCCTCCTCGGGATCTATAATATTCTTCTTCGTCGGGAGACATATATACGGATTCGAAGCTTCCGTTCCCCGAAATATGATCCGGGTCGGCATGGGTATTGAGAAGCTCAATAGGAAGCGTGGTTATACTCTCCGCAATTTCTTTTGCATGAGGCGTGTTCTTTCCGCTGTCAATAAGGAGTGCCTTCTTTTCCCCTGCCAACAGGAATAAACGTACTCCCCCGTCTTCAATCCGCCATGTATTATTGTTTATCCGAATAATTTCTGCCATGTTTATCCCTCCAAATTAAATGCTATTATATACATAATACTTTAATATCACACCTTCTATAAATAACTCATCAACACTTTTTACTATGGTAAAACACATATATGACAGAAGGACTTCCGTCCATGACAACGGAAGTCCCCGGTTTTGGTATATATTTTTTTAGCCATAATATCCCTCATTGATTTTCGGTTGCCTGTCTTGTCCGTAATGCTCCGGATTATCTTTCTTGGGGTACTACTATTTCCAGATCGCTGATCGGGAAGGAACAGCAGGGATGGATGTATCCGAACTGCTTATCGGCCATTCTTCGACCGTCCGTATGCTCGGGAATAAAAACATCACCGTTTATTAACAACGACCTGCATACACCGCATACTCCGCTTCGGCATCTTGAAGGGGCGCACAAACCGGCTCTTTCCATGGCTACCAGAAGCGATTCGTTGGATGCCGCCGGAATCGTTTCTTTTCTGCCGTTGATATGTACAAGAACTTGGTACGAGGTTTTTCCCTTTTCGGAAGGATACCCTGCGGTGTTTTCAATATCCTTGATTTCTCCGAACACTTCTCGTCTTACGGCTTTCCTTCTTAAATCGAAAGACGACAGTTCCTTTTCTACAAAGGTATACATGGCTTGAGGTCCGCAAATAAAGAAGGAGCAATTCTCAGGTTCTACGTACTTTTTAATAATTTCCGCCGTAACATAACCCAATTCACACTGCTCTACTTGTTCTTCACATACAACAGGAATAACCCTAAACTTTCCGTCGGAGTTTTTCTCCATGGTTTTAAACTCTTCCAAGAAAATAGCCTCGCATAATCGATTGCATCCGTAAAAAAGCGTCAAACGGATATCCAAGGTTCCGTCTAATATACTTTTTGCCATGGATCGAAAAGGAGTAACACCGCTACCGCCGGCAATTCCTACAATATTTGAGGAATCCCGAAGGTTGTCATAGTAAAAATGACCTTGGGGATCGCTGCATACAATCTTTGTTCCTACATCCCAGTTATCCCATATGTAGCTTGATATGAAACCGCCTTCGTTTCTTTTTACGGTGATTTCATAGAAGCCCTGTAAGGCTTCAGCCGGAGACGAGGATATGGAGTAAGGTCTTGTTACGTATGCCCCTTCCGGTTCAAAGAAAAAGCTCAAATACTGGCCGGGTCGGAAAACGGCCGGTTCAATTGTTCCTTTTTCCGTATCGGGCTTTAAGCGATACGTCCTTACATCCGGCGTTTCCTGCCGGACATCCGAGATAACAAGGTATTGGCGTGTCGGGTGAAGACGTTCCGCAAGTACATTTACGGGAGGTCTTACCGGGATCGCTTCGGCAGGAGCATTTTCTATTCTCTTTTTCCTTTCGGGTACCAAGTTTTTAAACGCAAGCAAATTTAAAAGACCGATAGGCTTGACATTTACATTCATTTTTTTATTACTCATACCGTACCCTCCTCCTTTATGCTTTTATAAGTAAGCAAAGCCGCCAATTCTCCTGACAACAACGTGCTTGAATAGCCGTGGCATCGAACGGCGGACCCTCCGGCGAATTCCAAGCCTTGTATGTATTTTTCATCGTTCATGGACATTAATCTGGGCATAATCGAATCCCACGGTACCGGCTCGTATCCGTAAATATTGCCGTTGTAAGCGCCCGTATACCGCGCAAAGGTCACGGGAGTAGCTACTTCAACTTCCTCTATGCTGTCTTTAAGATTAACTCCTACCGCTTTTTCGAATTCATCAATCGCCTCCGCGGCTATTTTGTTTTTAACAGCGAAATAGTCCTTCGGTTCTATATTTGCCCAGCAATCTCCCGAATACAGCGTTGTAATAGACATAATGGTGGTACCCTCGGGTGAGCAGTCGGGAATCGCATTATTCAAGCAAATCGTCGCTTGTACCGCGGGCTTTTCCAATTTTCCAAAAGCTTTATAGGCTTCATTGGAATCCGGTTGGTTGTAAACGAAGTAGCTGTATTCCTTAAGTCCCAATTCTTCGGGGGTTTTGTCAAGACCGAGATATACGACAAATCCGGAAGGTGCGACTCTCCTTGCATTGCATGTTTTTAAAGCAATTTCCGGAACTTCACTTTTGGGGTAGATAAGCTTGCCGTAGACAATATGGGGGCTTGCATTGGATACGATATGACGAGTCTTTATCTCTTCTCCGCCGGAAGTAACGACGCCTTGAACTTTTCCGTTTTCCACGAGTATTTTTTCAACGGCCGTATTGTATCGAATTTCTCCGCCTAACTCGCGGATTCTTTTATCCAATGCGACGGTAAAATTGTGAGAGCGATGTTTGGGGATATATGCACCTTTGGTCAGGTATTTATAAAACATGGCTGCAAAAATGGTAAAGCTTAGATCCTTAACGCCCAATCCAAGATAGCACCAATATGCGGTAATGATCTTTTGAGCAAGATACGGCATTTTCAACGTATCAAGAACTTGCTGAAGAGTATACGGTGCGGTTTTTAGAAAATTCGGGTATTCCTTCATCAGGATTTTTTTATCCGCATTCCCCTTTGATTCCGAAACGTACCCCAATGCATCGATAATTTCACTGCAGAGGTTGATAAAATCGGTAACCGACTTTTTCGAAACCGGAACATATTCTTCCGCTTTGGCTATGAATTCGGCGATACCGAAGGGCATCGTCACATCAAACCTTCCTCCGACTTCATTCGGAATGATCAGCCGATACGCTTCCGGGACACGAACCCACTCCACATCCGGTCCGATCCTGTCCTCCAACAGTTTTCGCACGCTTCCTTTGTCATCCGGAGGTCCGAAATCCGCAATTTCATGCAGTGACGGTTCAAACTCGAATCTGCCTCGAACAAAGCTCGTAGCAAACCCGCCCGGCAGGTTGTGCCGCTCCAGCAAAAGCGTCCTTATTCCTTTTCCCGCAAGGGTAACGGCAGCGGTAAGCCCTCCGTTTCCGGCTCCGATAACAATGGCATCATAGAAGTCGGGAAAATTTCCTGCTCCCATAAGGAAATCACCTCTTTTTAAAAATTGATACTCTATTGAATCGGCTTTATAAAGCCGTCGTTTACCGGGACGTATCCCACTCTATAAATGTAACCGGCGGATCAATCCGCCGGTAAGATATAATGGGTTAATTTATCGTTATCATAGCTGCGTCATTTTGGGTATATGATTTTATCAGCCCGTATACCAAGTTGTCTTCCTCGATTCCCTCTAAGTGGAGAACATCGATAACCTCGACCGTCATACAGACACAGGCGTTATCGATTAAAATTGCGGAATCGTTTCGGGTATACTTTATATTTGCAAATTTATCAACTTCATCGGAGTGGTCAGAGCCTAACGTATTCATAACATCCTCTTGATGAATGCTCAAAACACTCACACCGATAATATCCCCTTTGGCTATATTATTTCCGGTAACGCTTTGAGCGCCTAAGAGCATCACGATTTTATCGTAATCGACTTGCGTTGCCCAAGAACAAATCATACCGTATTTACGCCCGTTTTTCTCGAAGCATACGGCATTCGCTCCGTAATTAAATGCACGTAAACTCATTGTTTGCAAAGCTCCTTTCTTTGGTTTCTCATAGAAATGTAAGGTATTTATTGAACTATGTTCTGTCTTTATGATAAGGAATCTTCTTTTTAATAACAATAACCAACGGCTTATTTCTAACATTCTTTTGCCATTTCTCTTAGATGCGGCTCATATATTTTTCATATCATTGTCAACCCTATGTTTATTCTAATCAATGAAAAGACGGCATGCAAGGCATTTCTGATAAATTCTATAAAATTTATCAATATAACTACAAATATAGAGTATCGCATTTTTATGTTAAATCAGTTTGTAACTTCCGTATTAACAACCGCGGTTGCCAATGAAAAAGCCGCCAAGGAAGAGGTCCGGCTCTATCCTTGGCAGCCGTTTTCATGTTTTATTCAAACATTATATCCCGATTATCTATTCTTTTTCAGAAAGGAAGCTTCTTTTTTTCGAAATCAGCATTACCACGATGAAACATGTTTCAACCAAAATTATCAACACCAACACCCATATCCACGTTTCGGTACTCATCATTGCTTTTGCCTTCCGTATCGTAACGGTGACGCTATGCACCACGCCGTTTACGGTATAGGTAATGACAGATGTCCCGGTTGGCCTGCAGCACCTTTTGCAAACAAAAATGCATCATCAGAACTTGTAATTTTAACGATATCTAAAAAAGCGCCTCCATTATAACCTGTAGTACCTCTCATGACAGATATCCCGGCACTATTATAAGCCTCTCCTGACGGATGTTCTTTTGCAATAAGCACGTTACGACCACTTATACTCAATGTACCTCGGTAATCATAGAATAAATGCAAAGGTGAATTTTTTGATTGGATAGTTGCGTTTTCTAAGACAACATTTATGTATCCACCCGGCCTAATACTAACATCATTCGTACTCGTTCCTGTAATTTTAATGTTAGCAGCTTTATCAGTCGGAAAATAAATATAATAGATTAATGTGATTTGCTTGCCTACTCCGTCGGAATCATTATTTATCGTAAATGAATTATAATCATCAAATGGCTTATCACTATATATTGTTATACCATTATGAGCAATGGAATATTTATAATCAATTTCAATAACAATAATGTCAGCTTTAACAGGCGGGATCCATGTCAGGATCAGGGACACACAAAGAAAAAACGCCAACAACCTGCCTTTTTTCATTAATTTCCACCTCCGATTTTGACTTGGATAAATATTTTTCTTTACGGTTTTTTATTCGTTTTTGCAACGCCTTGCATCGCACATACATACGCCGATGAGGTCATAAGCTGTCTGTTCTCGGTGTAGCCATCCGCAGCTTCCGCAATCGACGGGCGGACCTTTTCCCTTTTCTTTCGGTTTGCCGTGGGCACAGCTCTCTTGCTCCGCCGTGACAAATGGTCGCCCGTCATCCGTGTATACCGGATTTTTTTCAAAGTCAGGATAAGCCGGAATACTCTCGCCAAGTTGTTCATCGTATTCATAGTAAACGGGAAAGCTGCGTCCTCCCGCTCGAAAGACCTTGTAGAGTTGTTTTTTTCTGATGCCATCCGTACCCCCTTTCTCGGATTCGGACAGATGAATCTCGTTTTAAATTTTGTTACTGTTATCATAGTAGCAATAACATTTATGGAAGTTACTTTTTACTATTAAAAAGTAACTTTTTGAACAATTATGATTATTTTACATTATACATTTTTATCAAGTTACCGTGCTAAGATGAAGCAAAAACGGTATACGGAGAGGTTTTTTGTCATGTGTCGCGATTACGACTATAACGAGACGGAAATTTACAAAAAATTTTTTCAAAGCTTCTTTTGTGTCGTCCGGTACACCTATTTGAAATAGTTGACTCGTCAACTATTTCATGCTACAATTTGATTCGCACTCTCTAAAATAAACGGTCTCGAAAATTTGTGAGAGAATCGGCTGAATGTGATAATTGGAATTTTTGAGGATTTGAGATATGATTGAACTTTTTCAGGGGTTAGGAATCCTGATCGTATATTATATTTTATGCGCTTCATGCGCATTGCTGCTGCGGCGCTTTGTTCGTATTCCAAGGGAAGTATTTCGTAAACTCCTGCATTTTATATTGCTCGGTTCGCTGATCCTATGGACATATGTTTTTCGTACATGGTGGATTGCATCGCTTGCGGCTTTAACGTTTGCTGCAGCTCTGTATCCGTTGTTGTCCCTTGCCGAAAAAATATTCACCTTTTCCGATCTGTTCATCGAGCGAAAAGCCGGTGAAATCAAGCACAGCTTCATTACGGTATTCGGCATGTTTGCCGCATTAAACGGCATTTGTTGGGGTTTGCTCGGCAAAAAATGGCTCGTTCTTGCATGCATATGCG
>JAAYHZ010000036.1 GCA_012744235.1 Clostridiaceae bacterium | reverse complement strand
GGATTGTGGACCCTTATGTGGAAAAAAGCCCGTTTTACGATATCCTCAAAAATCAAGGAATTCCTTTTTACGACCGTATGGAAGACTTTTACGAATCCCGTAAAGCCGACCTTGCCGTTATTGCGTCTCCCATCCACTTCCATGCACTGCAAACGGAAATCGCATTAAAGAACGGTTCCAATGTTTTATGCGAAAAGCCTGTCTGCGCAGGACCCGAGGATATTGAAAAAATGGCTTCCTTTAAGGAAAAATACGAAGGCTTTGTCGCCGTAGGCTACCAATGGTCTTTTTCCCAAGCGATTCTGGATTTAAAAAAAGACATCCTATCCGGGCTTTTCGGGAAGGCCGAATATTTAAAAACCTTGGTTTCATGGCCGAGAAGCCATGCTTACTTTAACCGCAACAACTGGGCGGGGAAAATAAAGACGGAAGACGGTCGATATATTTTAGACAGTGTGGCCAACAACGCTACGGCCCATTATTTGCACAATATGTTCTATGCATTGGGCAAAACCCTGCAGGAATCGGTTCTGCCTAAAATCGAGCATTGTGTTTTAGGCGCAGCCAATCCCATTGAAAACTTTGATACCATAACGGTCCAAGCAACGGGAGAGGACGGCACGAAATTCTATTTTGCCGCCGCTCATCCGGTATCACCGACCAAAGGTCCCGTTTTTGAATATAAATTCGAAAACGAAATTGTTACCTACAACCCTCAGGAGCGGCAGGAGATAATTGCCGTATTCAAAGACGGATCGAAAAAAGTATACGGAAACCCCGGCGATTCCGATCATAACAAGCTGATTCTTTGTATGGAGAAAACGAAGAATAAGAAATTGGAGCTTCCCTGTACCGTGGAAACGGCATTGCCACATGCAAGATTTATATACAACCTGTATCGGTCCTACCCGGTGAATCGTTTTAAAGATAATTTGATAAAGACCGTGGAAATCCGAAACGCTCCGGTGACGATTGTCGAAGGGCTGGATAAAACCCTTGATGCTTGTTATGAAGATATGCGTATGCTTTCGGAGGAATATTTTAAGCGGTGAAGGGTTATGAAGAAGGTTATCTTTCACGTGGATGTGAACAGCGCTTTTTTAAGCTGGGAAGCGGTGGATCGCCTGCAAAAGGGCGAAACGACGGATCTTCGGACCATTCCTTCCGCCGTTTGCGGTGATCCGAAAAAAAGAAGAGGGGTCATACTGGCAAGGTCCGTACCGGCGAAGCAATACGGCGTTACAACGGGAGAACCGGTTATGACCGCTTTAAAAAAGTGCCCCTCCTTAACATTGGTTCCGCCGAATCACCGGTTGTACGAGCGGTGCTCCGCGGAGCTTTTGGAGTTTTTAAAGGATCGCTGTCCCGTGGTAGAGCCTTTTAGCATCGACGAATGCTTTATGGACATGACCGGAATGGAAGAGCTTATCGGAGAACCTTTGAAAGCCGCTTACAACCTGAAGGATGAAATCAAAACAACGTTAGGTTTCACGGTCAATATCGGCATATCGGAAAACCGACTTCTGGCAAAAATGGCTTCCGATTTTTCAAAACCGGATAAAGTCCATACCTTATACCCGAAGGAAATCAAAGAGAAATTATGGCCGATGGATGCGGGCTTTTTGTACATGGTAGGAGAAACCACGTTGAAAAAATTGAGAAGCATCGGCATTTCCACCATAGGCGATATTGCGAAATGCGATCCGAAGATACTGGAGTTCCACTTAAAATCCGCAGGAAGAACCATTTGGAATTATGCCAACGGTATTGCACAGGACGAAGAAATCGATACGAAACCGGCCGGAAAATCCATCGGAAACTCCACCACCACGGCGGAGGATATAAAGGACCGGGAGACGGCACGTTTGTATTTAATGGACTTGTGTGAAAGCGTAGGTACTCGTTTGCGAAGTACGGGATTAAAAGCCCATACGGTGTGTGTCCATTTTAAGAATAACCGTTTTGTATCTTATTCCGTACAAAGAAAGCTGGATCGAGGGATCGATGCCACCGGGGACTTGTTTCGGCAAGCAATGGCTTTGTTCGACAAGGGTTGGAAGAAAGACCCCTTGAGATTAATCGGCGTTACGGTATCTTCGCTGGGGGAAGATTCCAATATGCAGCTGAGTATATTGGAAAAGGCGGATGATTATGAGAAGTCCTCCCGTTTGGATCGGAGTATTGACGCTCTTCGAGAAAAATACGGCAAAGATATCCTAAAAAGAGCGGCGCTTCTTAAGAAGGATGAAGACTAAAGCGTTCATTTTATATTTTATGTTTTAACGGAATTATCATTACATTGGAGGAGGTAAGACTGCCCGGGTCAGGTAAAAAGCGTATACCCGGCCGGTGAACAACAATGAGAAAACAAAAGCGTATTGTAATTTTCATACTGATAATGGCGATAACATTGGTTTTTGTCGGATGCCAAAAGCCTGAAGAGACATTGGAGACCGACCGAATCGAGACGTCAACCATAGAGGAAACAACAAGCCAAGCTCTGCAGGTTCCCCTTGAACCGAAGGAAGGCGTACCCTTAAGCAATTTAGGAAAGGTCGCCGTTCGCAGCATTTATACGGAGCCTTTCGAAATGCTGCGTATTTTGGAAACGCTAAAATACGAGTTTGAAAACGGCGTTCTCGACCGACAAAAGCTGGCCGAAAAATGCGAGGCTGTGGTTGCGTACATAACCGGAACGGATGATTACTATCGGTATTTGCCGTATCTCAACGTTACCTTAGGGGATGAGATTTCAGGAGTTCTCCCGGTTGAAAATCCCATCGGCGGAGGAAACGGCTACAAGGATGTTATAACCGAAGGCGATTTCATCGTAAAAACGGCGGAAGAGTTGGTGGATGCCGTAGGTAAAGCGGAATCCGGAGACGTGATATTTATAGCCGGAGATGCCAAAATCGATATGACCGAATACGCTTACGCCGAAAACTATATTATCAAATTAAAAGAAGGCGTTACTTTAGCCTCGGACCGAGGCTACAACGGTTCTTTAGGCGGTATGATTTTTTCTACGGCGATACGTTCCGCCGCCCTTATTGAAGCCGCCGACAATTGCCGAATTACCGGTCTTACGATTCAAGGGCCGGATCCGAATATCCGTGATTGGAAAGGAATGTCCATCGGGATCGGGGTTTCCATCGAAGGATCTTCCGTTACCATAGACAACTGCGAAATATCCGGATTCGCCAAGGCGGCTGTTGCCGTGGAAAAGGGCACCGATGTCGTCATAAAGAACTGCTTTATTCACGACAATAAATCCATAAACGTAGGCTACGGCGTTATGGTAACGACCGGCCAAGCATTAATCGAAAGCAACTTGTTCAACAACAACCGCACTTCGATTTTCGGAAGCGGAAGACCGGATTGCGGAATCGAAGTCATTAATAATATTGAAATGGGTACGGTTTACGAAAGAAGCATTCGAATGAATACCTATCCCAGAGGAAAAGACGTTTATGCGGGTGATTCTTTGATCGTAAAGAATAATACATTCATCACCAAACAAACGCCTTTGGAGATCGAGCTTATTCCGGTGAACGGTTTGGAATTTTCCAATAACTACATAGCCGGATCCGATGAGGATTTTGAAAGCTTAATGAGCCTGATACAAACGGAGGACCCGAAGATAAAGGCAACGGGGAATGTTTTCGGTTTTATTTACGATATCGATGACGACGAAAAAGAGGATATTTCACAATACGCTTTAAAGCATACCGTGGAAATGCAGCTGACGAAGATTACAAGCCGAAACATTTACGGGGATATGGAAAAAGCTCTAAAAGGAGTTCTGTCTCTTATTGAAAAGCTGAATAGCCGAGATATAAAAGACGAGGAAGTAAGCGAAGATATTGTAAAGATGGTAAGGGAATTGGAGGGCTACGATCGGGCCTACCCCTATTTGGAGCAGCCGAATATGACCATCGACGGCAATGTCTACGGCGTAATTCCGGATGATCAACCCTTAGGCGGCGGTTACGGTTACAAAGAAATCTTTACAACCGGAGACTATATAGTAGAAACGGCCGCCGAATTAAGAGCGGCATTGGCCAAAGCTCGAAAGGGCGAAGTGGTTTTTGTCAAAGGCGATGCGGTCATTGACCTGTCCGCCGAAAAATCGAGTATGATCATCAACGACGGAGTCACCTTGGCAAGCGATCGGGGCAACGGCAACTCCACGGGAGCATTGATTTACAGCGACTCGTTAATAAGTCCCTTGTTTACCGCAGGAGAAAATGTACGTATTACGGGATTGACCTTCCGAGGAGCGGACCCCGAAAGAAGAATCGAATTTCATCGAAGAGCTTTCTATGTTGAAAACGCTCCGGGCAGCACCTATTACTACAAGCTGAAAACGTTAGACTGTATCACCACCACCAAGAACAAGCTTCATGTGGACAACTGCGAATTTTCCGGGTTCAGTCACGCTGCCATTTATGTTTCCGGAGGGTTAGACCATTACTTCCACCACAACTACATCCATCACAACCAGCGCCAGGGCTTAGGCTACGGAATCAGCCACGGCACTGCCACATCCGTGATCGAATACAACCTGTTTAACGCAAACCGACACGATATTGCGGGGACCGGTGCGCCGGGGTCCGGATACATCGCTCGACACAATATTCAAATGGGGACATCATTAAGTCACTGCTTTGATATGCACGGCGGTGCGGACCGAAACGACGGAACCGATATCGCAGGGGATACGATTCTCATGTACAACAATGTATTTTTATCCGACCAGCTGCCTTATGCCATGAGAGGAACGCCCCAAACTGTACAAAGGTTCTATAGAAACATCGTATGGCCTTCCTTAGAATCCCTAAATCAAGGAAGACTCTACGGTAGAAACGAAAGGGAAAAAGAAAAAGTTGAAATGACCGACAATGTTTTCAATGCCGGTATAGAGCCTACGGTCGTACCGTAAATCGGGAGGGAAAAAGAATAATGATGCCTAACAAAAGGATCGCCGTACGTAGCATTACCATAGAACCGTACGAAATGATAAGGATTTTGGAAGTATTAAAATACGAGTTTGAAAACGGTATTTTAAATCGACAAGAAACGGCCGAAACATGCGAAGCCATCGTATCCTATATAACCGGAACAGGTGATTGGAATCGGTACTTGGAGGTTTTTCCGGAAAATACGTCCGTCGGCGGAATAGAAGGCTTTAAGGATATCATAACCGAAGGCGACTTTACCGTGAAAACGACGGATGAACTTATGGATGCCCTTGATAAAGCGAAATCCGGAGATACGATCTTTATCGCCGGGGACGCAAATATCGATATGACCGATTACGTGATTTCCGAAAACTACGTAATCAAATTAAAAGAAGGCGTCACGTTGGCCTCGGACCGAGGGTTAAACGGATCTTTAGGGGGAAAGATTTTCTCCACGTACATACATTCAGGAGCTTTCGTTGAGGTCGCCGATCATTGCCGTATAACCGGTCTTACCATCCATGGCCCGGATCCAAAGCTTCGGGATTGGAAAGGGAAGGCCTTAGGAACGGGGATTCTCATTGACGGGTCCTTTGTTTCCATCGACAACTGCGAAATATCCGGATTTAACAAGGCCGCTATCGCAGCGGAAAAGGGAAAGGATATCGTCATAAAACACTGCTTTATTCACGACAACAAATCCGTTAATGCAGGATACGGAATCTTGGTTTCGGAAGGTTATGTGTTGATCGAAAGCAACTTGTTTAACAACAACCGCACTTCGATTTTCGGAAGCGGAAAGACGAATTGCGGTATCGAAGTGATCAACAATATCGAAGCAGGTACGGCATACGAAGCGTGTATCCGTATGAACACCGGTCGTGACGGAAAAGACGTTTCGGCGGGAAATTATTTAATCGTAAAAAACAATACCTTCTTAACTCGCCAAAAGCCTTTGGAAATTGAACATCTTCCCGAAAAGGGCTTGGAATTTTCCCATAACCGGATAGCGGCATCCGAAGAGGATTTTGAAGATATGATGAAGCTTCTTCATAGGGAGGATCCGAGGTTAAAGGCTACCGGGAATGTTTTCGACTTTACAATCGATGAAAGGGAAAAGAAGGATATTTCTCGATACGCATCGAAGCATACGGTTAAAATGAGGCTTACGAACATTACGAGCAGAAACGTTTTCGGAGATATGGAAAATGCCCTGAAAGGAATGCTGTCTCTTATTGAAAAGATAAATAAACAGGATGTAAAGGATGAAGAAATAAAAGAGGACATTGTAAAGACGGTAAGAGCGCTGGAAGGGTATGACCGAGCCTACCCCTATTTGGAAAGGCCCTATAGGACCATTAACGGCAAGGTCTACGGCGCCGTCCCGGATGACAGGCCATTAGGGGGCGGTTACGGTTACAAAGAGATATTTACAACCGGAGACTACATTGTGGAAACAACAGAAGAATTAAAAGCGGCGTTGGCCAAAGCGAAAAAGGGTGAAACGGTTTTTATCAAGGGGAATGCGGTCATTGATCTGACCGTTGAAGAACCCGGAATACATATCAATGACGGTGTCACCTTGGCAAGCGATCGGGGCAACGGCGATTCGACGGGCGCCTTGATTTTCTGCGATTCTTTCATCACTCCGTTGTTTATCGCAGGAGAAAACGTACGCATTACGGGATTGACCGTTCGAGGAGCGGATCCCGAAAGAAGAATCGAATATCACCGAAAAGCTTACTACGTGGAAAACCCTCCGGGGAATCCTTACTATGACCGAATCCAAATTCTGGCCGGTATTGTTGCCTCCGGTAACAATCTTCATGTGGACAACTGCGAATTCTCCGGCTTCAGCCACGCGGCCGTCTATGTAAAGGACGGGACGGGCCACTATTTCCACCATAACTACTTCCATCACAACCAGCGCCAAGGCTTAGGTTACGGCATCTGCCACGGAAAAGCGACGTCCGTGATCGAATACAATTTGTTTAATGCCAATCGGCACGATTTGGCGGGAACCGGTGCTCCCGGATCCGGCTATATCGCCCGGCACAATATCCAAATGGGGATTTCTTTGGATGCCTGCTTTGATATGCACGGAGGGGAGGATCGAAGGGACGGAACCGATATAGCCGGAGATACGATTCTTATGTACAATAATGTATTTCTGTCCGATCGGTTGCCCTATGCCTTGCGAGGAGCACCCCAAAGCAAGCAGAGGTTTTTCAGAAATATCGTATGGCCTGCATTGGAATCCTTGGACATCAAAAGACTTTACGGCAGAAACGACAGGGAAAGGGAAAAAACGGATATCACCGACAACGTTTTTAATGCCGGTATGGAACCTACCGTTGTACCTTGAACAGGAAAGGGGTAAAAGGGATATGCAAAATATGATGAAAAAAATCGGAATCATGATGTTAATTGTCCTTCTTATGGCTACCGGACTACCGGGCTGCTAAAAGGAAGCAGCCGTTGAAACGGATCCTTCCGCAGGATCCTTCTACACGTCCCGAAGTCATTATACGGACCCGTATTACGTCCATCGTGCATTGGAGGTATTGAGGTACGAATACGAGCAAAACATACTGACAAAGGAACAGGTAATTGCACAATTGGATGTTCTTATCCGCGAGATCGAAGGCTCGGATAGCTTTAAACTCAATTATCCGTATATGAGCATCGAAAAGAGGGGAAATACCTACGGTATAATCCCGAGCGACAATCCGGTAGGAGGCGGACAAGGCTACACGGATATTATTACAAAAGGCAAATACAACGTACGGACAGCGGATCAACTGGTGGATGCCTTGTCCAAAGTAAAGGCGGGAGAAACCATCTTTATTGAAGGCGATGCCAAAATCGACATGACGGATTTTTGCATTGCGGAGAACTATGTCATCACTCTTCCGGATAACGTAACGTTAGCCGGCGACAGAGGACATAACGGATCCAAGGGAGGAATGCTTTACACTACCGCCATTCGGGCGAAGCCGTTAATACAAGCGGGCAGCAACGTTCGGATTACCGGACTTTGCATCCAAGGACCGGATCCCATGATTCGCGATTGGAAGAACAAAGCAATGGGATGCGCAATCACTACGGATAAAGACGGATTAATTGTCGAAAACTGCGAGATTTCCGGATTCAACGATTCCGCCATCAAGCTGACCGGTGGAAAAGATCACAAAATCCGTAATAACTACATCCATCATAACCGTTCCATCAATGTAGGGCACGGGGTTTATGTAGAAGGTGCGACGGCGATAGTCGAATACAATCTTTTCAATTACAATCGTAACTCCGTTGCCGGAGTTCATAAGAAGGGAACCGGTATTGAAGTGAAAAACAACGTCTTTTTGGATACGGCGGACGAATATTGCATCTTTCTTAAGGAAACCAAGTCCAAGAACACAGCCGATATCGTAGAGTTTCTGGTCATTTCCAACAATACGTTTTTCACGCTTCAAACCCCGTTTTATATCAACAAGCTGCCTTCCGCAAAATTCGAAGTTACCAGCAACTATTTTGCGCAAGCCGAAAAGGATTTAACCTTATCCGTGCTCTTTGGCGACGAATCCTATGCGAAGCAATCGCAGGTGACGTATAAAAATAACGAATACGGTTTGGCGGAAAAAGCGAATATCGGGAAAAACGACGAAGCCCTTTACTCCGTCGTCGAGTATGCGAAAAAACATACCCCGGATATGAGGCTTACCAATATTACAAGCAGAATTTATTACACGGATTTGAACGATGTTTTGGATATTCTCCAAGAGCTTTACGTCCAAATGGCCGATGAAGATATGGAAGTAAAAACCGTAGACGAATACCTGGTTAAAGCGGTTAGAACCATTGAAAAATACGATCGCGCTTACGATTACTTGGACAATCCGAACATTACCATCGACGGAGTCGTATACGGTGTCATACCGGATGACAATCCCTTAGGAGGAGGGTACGGGTATAAAGACATATATACGACGGGAGATTACGTGGTGGAAACGGCGGAGGAATTGTTCAAGGCCCTTTTACAAGCCAAAGAAGGAGAAGTGGTGTTTATTAAGGGCGATGCGGTGATCGATTTAACCACAACCCAAGCGACCTTAACCGTTCGACAAGGAGTGACCTTGGCAAGCGATCGCGGATATAACGGATCTACCGGAGCTTTGATCTTCTGCGATGCCTTCTTCGGTCCTTTGCTTACCACCCACGACAATGCCCGCATAACCGGCTTGACTATACGCGGAGGAGACCCCGAAAAAAGATTGGAACACCATGCCCGAAGCTTTTCCGGAAATGCGCCGAAGGGCAGCAGCTATTACTACCGTATCAATGCATTTAACGGTATCAACACCACAAGACCCGGATTGACGGTGGATAACTGTGAAATCGCGGGATTCAGTTCCGCCGCCATCAACGTGTCCAACGACGACCATCATGTCCACCACAATTACTTACACCACAACCAAAGAAACGGTTTAGGGTACGGCGTGTGCTTGGCAAAAGCAACCGTTCTGATTGAATACAATTTGATGAATGCCAATCGACACGATATTGCGGGAACCGGCGCGCCCGGGTCCGGATACATAGCACGCCATAATCTGCAAATGGGAGAATCCTTGAGCCATTGCTTCGACATGCACGGCGGTGCCGACCGACAAGACGGAACCAATATAGCAGGGGATACCATTCTCATGTACAACAACATGTTCTTGTCCGACCGTTATCCTTATTGGATACGAGGTATTCCTCAAACCATTCAAGAATTCCATCATAACGTTGTGTATCCGCCTCTTTCCTCTTTTGAACCGCGTCGTTTGGTCGGAACCGGTGCGGAAGAAAAAGCGAAGTTCATATTGCGAGACAATGTATTTAATCTGAAAGACGACCCAACGGTATTGCCATAAGAAGGAGGGATATATGTTGAAAAAAAGACGAGGGATCCTGATTATCGGTGCAGTATTTTTGGTTTTGGCGGTGAGCCTGATTATAATCTTGTCCGGCTCGCCTCGGACGGATATGGTAATCGAACAAGACGGTATCGCCACAAGGAGCCTTCATCAAGACCCTTACGAATACCATAAAAACCTGGAAGCCTTTTTGTTCGAGCTGAAGAAAGGCCGTATGACCAATCAAGAAATTGTAGAAATCATCGAGCTTATCAAAAGGGATTTGGAAGAAATCGGTTCCTATTATGAAATATTACCCGCCGCTATGGCGGGTAATGCGGGAGCCTTATTTGAAGAGGGAAATCCCATCGGCGGTGGAAAAGGATATAAAGATATTAAACGGACCGGAAAATATTCCGTAAGAACCGCTGCGCAGCTCGTCAAAGCGGTGAACAGTGCGAAGGAAGGGGATGTGATTTTTGTTCATAAGGATGCAAAAATCGATCTTACGGACTACATGATCGCCCAAAACTATACCATCCGCTTGAAGGACGGTGTAACGTTGGCCTCCGACAGAGGTAAAGACGGCTCGGAGGGGGGCGTGATTTACACGAACGCCATCGTGGATCGCCCCATGATTGACGCAGGAAGCAACGTACGCATTACGGGGCTGGTGATACAAGGCCCGGATTCCAAGAGAAGAGATTTAGAGGACATGAAGGCGGGCGTCGGCATTTTCAGCGACGGATCCTTTGTCACCATCGATAACTGCGAAATATCCGGCTTCGGTGAAGCGGCCATCGAATTGAAAAACGGAGAAAACCACTTGGTAGCCAATAACTATATCCACCATAACCGTAATATCGGTAAGGGATACGGCATCCGTGTTATCAATGCAAAGGTTAGAATCGAAAACAACCTGTTTAACCGAAACAACATATCGATTTACGGTGACGGGGGAGACCGCTGCAGTCTTGAAATTGTAAACAACGTGGAAATGGGCGAGAATTACGAAGCCTGCGTAATGATGGGCTCCTTATCGAGCAACGGAAGCCTCCGGACGGGAGAGACTTTGATCATTCAAAACAACACGTATATGACGGAACAAAATCCTTTCAATATCCTAGGTCTTCCGAAAACCAAGCTGGAAATCAAAGATAATTACTTTGCCAAAAGCGAAGGTCAGTACGATAAAAAGAAGCTATACGGCGAGAAGAACGAGTACAAAGAGTTCTATACCGGTAACGAGTTCTCTTTGCTGAAAAAGGCGGGAGTGAAAGAGCAAAAGCTTCCCTTCACCTATTCCGTGGAAATGAATCGGACCGGAGTAACGAATCGCGTTTTTTACGGCGATTTGGAGGTTTCTCAAGCCTATTTAAAGAATCTGCAGGATATTTTGATCGAAGAGGAAAAAACGGATTTGGAAACGGTGAAGCAAGAAGTGGAAAAAGCTCTTATGGAAATCGAATGCTACGACCGTTATTATGAATTCATCGGCCGTACGTATTTTGAAGTGAACGGCGAAATCTACGGAGCGGTACCGAAGGGGAACAATCCTTTAGGGGGCGGCTACGGTTACGAGGAGATCTTCACGACGGGCGACTACGTTGTCGAAACGAAAGATCAACTCCTCGAGGCATTGGCAATAGCTAAAAGCGGAGAAGTCATATTTATCAAAGGAGATGCGGTTATCGACTTGACGGCCATAAAAGAAACGATTAAGGTCAATGACGGCATCACCATTGCCAGCGACAGGGGAAACAACGGGTCCACAGGAGCGTTGGTATTCAGCGACTCTTTTGTTACGCCCCTGTTCCAAGCAGGAAAGGATGTTCGATTTACGGGTATTACCTTTAAAGGAGCCGACCCGGAAAGACGAATCGAGTTTCATTCTCGAACCTTGATCGGCTCGGAAGCATTAGGCAGAGACGTTTATTATCGACTGCCGGCCTTGGACTGCATTCTTACCGACAAGGACAACTTGACCGTAGACAACTGCGAGTTTTCCGGGTTCAGCCATGCCGCCATATTCATTCGGCAGGGAAACAACCATCATTTTCACCACAACTTCTTCCATCACAACCAGCGGCAGGGGTTAGGCTACGGGATATGCTTGGATGTCAGCACCGCCGTTATCGAATACAATTTAATGAATGCCAATCGCCACGATATTGCGGGAACCGGAAGACCGAAATCAGGATACTATGCAAGCAACAACGTTCAAATGGGTATTTCGTTGAGCCACTGCTTTGACATGCACGGAGGAAGTGACCGAGGAGACGGTACCGATATAGCGGGAGAATATGTGATTATGTTCAACAATTTGTTCTTGTCCAACGAGTACCCCTATTACTTAAGAGGAACGCCAACGGACACTCAAGAATTTTACAACAATGCGCTTTACAATGCTTTGGGATTCTGGCAGAAGGGACCCTTGTACGGATCCGGAGAACGGCAAAAGTATATTCATGTTTACAACAACTTGTTTAATATCAAAGGAGAAAATGCGACCGTTGTAAAATAGATGCTATGAGCACAAGGGGTGCGGTAAATTTGCCGCTCCCTTTTTTTATCCGTTTTTCAATCATTATTAGCGTTTATCGGAAGGTAAAGAAGCACCGGGGTTCGGACACCGGTATTGCATCGGCGTATAGCCCGTTATTCTTTTAAACTCATAGCTAAAATAAGCGGGAGTTGAAAAACCCGATAACTCTGCAATCTCGGAAATTGTATAATACCCGATCTCCAACAGCTGCTTGGCATAATTTATTCGAAGATTTTTTAAATATTCCACGGGTGAACACCGGTAGATTTCTTTGAATTTTCTTCGGTAATAGGCGGGGCTGATATACATACGTTCATATAGCTTGTTGATATTAAAGTCGCTTTCTTTAAAGTGCTCGTGCATATATGCTACCGAGTCACGAATGAAGCCGTCTCTTTTTCCGGTGATTTCTCCCTTGGTATTTTTCGCAATTAACGCAAGGATGTTATAGAAAATGGACATGCACGGAAGATTGTTTTCTCTTTGCTCGATTTCCCACCGGTTATACAGGGAGTAAAACAAGCCTTCAATGTTGCAGCGAGGAGGCAGAATGAAGTTTTCGATGGAATCACCGATGGCTTCTTTCGTTGTAAAATGAGCGACAATCTGTTGCGAGGGAGTCATGACATTATGAATGTACGGCTTTCCCGCCGGTACAAAGGTAAGCGTACCGGTATGGGATGTAATTTCCTTCTCTCCGTCGTAAAGGACATTCAGCCCGTGGATTCGATAAGATAAGCTGTGATAATTGCGCGGATCCACTTTATACACTCTGCTATTTATACTTGTTTTGATAACAACCAAGGAGTTCACGATAATGGTATCTAAATTCAATGAAATTACCGCCTCTCTGACATAACCCTATCCTTTACAGATCGCTTTCCACCTTTATTATACTATACAAGGTTGTAAATACATAGTATCGAAAAGTGAAAGTACCGTTTCGATTTATTAATTGCGGAATGTTAATTTTTGTGTATTAATGAAATTATGACAGTATATCACTAAATGAAATAACAAGAGGGTGTTGTGTATGGATATCTTAAAGCAAAAGCTGACGGACTTCGCAAAAGAAAGGGGAATCGATGTATTGGGGTTTGCACCGAAGTCCCGGTTCGAAGCCCTTGAAAAAGAACACAATCCGTTTTCCATTTTCCCGGAGGCCGAAACGGTTATTCTTTTAGGAAAAAGGATTTGTCGCGGTTCTCTAAGAGGTGTTGAAGAAGGCTCGAATTTTGAAGACTATGTTCTCTACGGGCGCAATTGGTTGGAGGACATTTTCCTGACTACGGCCTGTTACGATATGACACGACTGATCGAGGATAACGGATGGGAGGCCGTACCTATTTTCCCGAACCCTACCGAAGTGCGTCCGCAGGGGATTCCGGTGGCGGAAGGAAGACCCGCCCCCAACGTGCATCCGGATTTTGATTATGCCGCCGTTGCATGCGGCGTGGCCGAAATATCCTATAACGGGATTCTATTGACGCCCGATTTCGGTTCTCGCCAAAGATTCCATATGATCATTACGGATGCGGTCATAGAACCTACACCTGTTTTGGATAAAAGCATATGCGATTTATGCGGAAAATGCGCGGATGCATGTCCTCTTCATGCCATATCCAAAACGGAATACAAAACGGTTACGATTTGCGAAAAAAACATGAAGGTTGCCCGCATTGATTACTCTTTGTGCGCCAAATGCAAAAACGGAGCCGTTCCCAACCGCTTTATTTCTTCCGGCAAGCCTGACAGAGTAGCCGCTCTTTGCAATCGCACCTGTATGGAGCATCTGGAGCAAGCCGGCCTCGTTAACAATGTTTTTAGCAACCGGTTCAGACAAGGTCGACCGTGGGCATTGGATGCGGAAGGCAAGTATGTCGATGATGCGGAGGTGTAAAAAGCATGCTGACCTCTCAAATGATCAAAGACAGAGCGAAGGAATTGGGTATTGACGATATCGGCATCGGTAATATCGAAAGGTTTGATAATGCACCTCCTTTAATGTCCGTTAAAAACTATTTTCCGGCAGCCAAGTCGGTCATCGCAATTGTCATGCGCATTCCAAGGGGCTCCTATAGAGGGATCGAAGAAGGAACCCATTGGCACAACTACACCTTTTATGCGTACAATCGATTAAATACCGTTATTCTGCCGAGTGTAACCTATGAGCTGAGCCGATTTATAGAAGACTTCGGCTGGGAAGCGGTACCGCATTACCCTGCCGTACCGGAACGCAACCCGGTAAGAGATCCGGTTGCTCCCGGAAAACTGCCGCCGAATATTGTCACAAGTATACGGTTGGTTGCCGCGGGAACAGGTGTAGGAGAAATCGGTCATTCGAAGGTGTTTCTTAATAAAAAATTCGGCCCTCGATTGAGGCTGAGCTTAATCTTTACCGATGCGGAATTGGAACCGGACCCCATTTTGGATACGGGGACCATATGTATACATTGCGGAGCTTGCGCTCACCAATGTCCGGGTAATGCCATCCCATCCGTTAAGGACAAGGAAAACCGAGTGGTCATTGATTACGGTGAAAAGCAGGTATATTATGCCGATGTACATATGGGACGTTGTACTCTTACGCACCATGGAATGAATAATGAAATATCTCCGTTTTTGAAAAAGGCCTTCCCGAACATGGCGTTTGACGTTCGCAATTCACAAATGAGCGAGGAAGAAGCCTATCGCCTTTGTTATCCGTTGGCACAGGCGCAATGGAGCACTACGTATAATGACAATGATAACTGTTCCGTTATCGAGTTTTACGATTATGTTTTAAAGCACGTAGGTTACTTTGCCGTATGCGGGGCAAAGGGTTGTATTCGAGCCTGTATGAACAGCCTTGAAAAAAGCAACAAGATTGAAAACAAGTTTCACAATGCTTTTTATCGAAAAAAGCCGTGGAAGCTTAAGAACAAACCGAAGAAAATTGAAAAAGGAAATAATCCGTTCCGTAATCAATGGTTGGATAAAAAGTATCCCGGCATTCGAAAGAATGAACAGGGGTAACCGGGAAACGGTTCCCTAATCCGACCTGTTATACATGATAAGAATGCGGCAAATTCGCCGCTTCTTTTTTATTCCTTAAAACGGCGGAATCAAAAACTTTATACAACCTTTTCTCAAGATATGCTATAATGAGTTGAGCCGTAGCAAAGGCGTATTTTGTCATCATGTAAAATTCACCGGTCAGGCGGATTTACCGGAAAATTCTTTGGAAATACCAAATCCGCCAAATACGAAAAGGAGTTGAGACGTTCATCCTCGTAACGAATGTTAGGAGGGTTCCTGTCACCGATATGATGAAACCGAAAAGAGATGCAGACGCAACCAAAAGTCGAATTTTAGCCGCTGCCGAGGCGGAATTTTCAGAAAAAGGCCTTTACGGTGCAAGAATTGACGCCATCGCCAACAAGGCCAAAACCAACAAAAGGATGATTTATCAATATTACGGCAACAAAGAACAGCTGTATGTCAATACCTTGGAAACGGTTTACGGCCGCCTTACCGCCGAGGAGCTTCAAATCGGTTGGAAAACCATGCCGGCAAGAGAATCCATACAAAAGATCATCCGTCTGTACTTTGAATTCCTTGAAAACAACCCTTCTTATGTCAAGCTGATCTTGTGGGAAAATTTAAACGAAGGAAAATACATAGAACAGATTGATTTTACCGAGACGAAATATTCCGTCTTTCATATCTTTGAGGACATTATGGAAAAAGGCAAGCAAACCGGCGAATTCAAAAAAGAGATCGATACTCGTCAGGTGATTTTGTCTCTTTTGACCTTCACTTTTTCCTATTTCTCCAACCGCTATACGCTGTCGAAGCTGCTGGAATTCGATTTGTTCGATAAAGAGAATATCCAAAAAAGAATCAACATTGTTACCGATATGCTTTTAAAATACATTTGTACCGAATGATTTTATACGGAGGAATGAAAAGATGCAAAATCTCAGCAATGCCCAATGGTATGATAAATTGGAAAAATACGTTGCCGGCGGCTCCAGTACCGGTTCTAAAAGAGCGTATTTGCTTCCGGAAGAACCGACCGTCATCGTAAGAGGCGAAGGATGCAGGGTATGGGATGCGGACGGCAAAGAATATATTGACTATCGAAACGGCCTCGGTCCGGTTTCGTTAGGATACGGTCATCCTACGGTAACGGAAGCCGTGACGGAGCAATTGAAAAAGGGGATTGTGTTCGGGCACCCCTCCTATTTGGAAGCGGAGGTAGCGGAGCTTCTTTGTGAAGTGATTCCAAGCGCTGAAAAAGTACGTTTCTTAAAGACGGGAGGAGAATCCTGCGCCGCTTGCATTAAGCTGGCCAGAGCGTACACCGGAAGAGACCATATCATCCATATCGGATACAACGGTTGGCTGAACACCGTCGCCGCCGGAGCAAGGTTGAATCCGAGAGAAGAAGCCCAAGGAGCCCCGAAAGGAATTCCTCTTCCTGTAAGCGAGTTGTTTCATGCGGTAGGTTGGGGTGATACGGCCACCATCGAAAAGCTGTTTTCCGCTTATGAAGGAAAAATTGCCGCCGTTATCGTAGCGGCAGGATATGCCAACATGGAAATCGGAGCAACATTCTATCCTTTCTTGCGAGAAATAACGAAGAAAAACGGTGCGCTCTTGATCTACGATGAAATTGTCACCGGATTCCGCGTTGCCACCGCCGGAGTTCAAGAATATTTCAACGTCGTCCCGGACTTATCCGTATTTGCAAAAGGAATCGCCAACGGAATGCCTTTATCCGTATTCTGCGGGAAAGCGGAAATTATGGATTTGCTTTCTCAAGGAGCTGTCGTATCTTCCACCTACGGAGGCGATGCCTTATCGTTAGCCGCATGCAAAGCCGTTGTCGAGTTTTACCGCAAAGAAAAGGTAACGGATTACTTGTGGAAGGCAGGGGAGAAGCTGTGGACATCCGTCAATAAGCTGCTTGAAAGCTATCGAGTGCCTTCCGTCGTGAAGGGATTTTGGCCTTGTCCTTCTTTTGTAAACCAAGAAGGAGCTCCGAAGGACTTGACTGCAAGAATCTTAAGAGCGGGATACAAATACGGCGTATCCATGTATTCCGTATCTTATGTAAACTACTCACATAAAGACAAAGACATTGATGAAACCATCGAACGGATGGATAAAGCCGTCGCCGAGGTGGCGGCAACGCTGTAAAAGAAGCGGAGGTAAGTGCAATATGAAAAGATACGATATGCACGTTCACGTATGGAAAGGAAGAGAAGAAAAGGATATGGAAGCCATGGCGAAGGCTTGCGAGCTTTACGGTGTGGATAAAATTTTCATATCCGGTTTGGCCGGGGAGCTTCCCGAACCGGATGCCATCGACGAGATCAATGACTACACGCTGAAATACATGAAGCGGTATCCGGATTTGGTGGAAGGCTATTGTACCGTGAATCCGAGGCACGAGGCCTGCATGAATACCTTAAGAAGGTGTGTGGAAGACGGCGGTATGATCGGTATGAAGCTTTGGATCGCAACAAAATGCGACGATCCTTTGAATTATCCCTTCTTTGAGAAGTGTATCGAGTACGACATTCCCATTTTGCTCCATGCATGGCGGAAAACCATCGGTCAGTTGAGATACGAATCCACGGCGGAAAACGTAGCCAACATTGCCCGACGGTACCCGGAAGCCAATTTTATTATGGCCCATATAGCAGGGAACTGCTACTCGGGAGTAAAGCCCGTCGTCGACTGCAAGAACGTCTACATTGACTTTTCCGGTTCCGTTTTCCGCGCCGACGACATCGAATACACCGTCAAATGGGTAGGTGCGGAACGCATCGTTTTCGGAACCGACATGCCGGGCTCCTATTTGGTTAACGAAGGACAGGTCATGGAAGCCCAAATTTCCGATGAAGAAAAAGAAATGATTATGTGGAAAAATACCGCCCGACTCTTTTACAAGGAGGTAATCCGATGAGCGCTCTTGATTTGAATTGTATGCTAGGCCGGTGGCCTTTTCGAAAACTGAGACACAGCAATACGGAAGATTTGCTAAACACACACCGGATCAACCGAATAACCGGAGGATGCATTTCTTCTTTGGATAGCGTTTTTTACAACGACCCCTATGAAGGGGACGAGGACTTGGCCGAAATTTTAAAGGATATGCCGGGGTATGTCCATATCCAATCGGTAAATCCCATTTTATCCTTTACGGTGGACGACGTCATAAGAGGTGCCGAATCGTTAGGAACAAAAGGGGTTAAGATTTACCCTTGCTATCACCAATACGACTTTGATGCACCGGAATTGGAGCCTTTGTTCCGCTTTTGCGAAGAAAAGGATATCCCCGTATTCGTACAGCTTCGTATGGAAGATTACAGAGCCGATTATCTGGTGCTGCAAAAGCAGTTCGGGGCTAAAGATATCCAAGCATTGCTTGAAAAGTACCCGAACAACAGGTTCGTTCTGTTAACGGCAAGATTAAATGAAATCCAAGCCTTGGCTCCCGTCATAAACGAATCGGACAAGGTGCTGTTCGATACCTCCGGTTTGAAGGACGGGCTGTTTTCCGTTGAAGCCGTGGTGGAAAAAATCGGAACGGACAAATTGGCTTACGGGTCCATGTATCC
>JAAYHZ010000357.1 GCA_012744235.1 Clostridiaceae bacterium | reverse complement strand
TCCGATCACTGCAACTAATCGTTTACTCATTTTTTATGCCGATATCGGTACGGTAGTGCATGTCGGTAAAACGGATATGTTTTACCGCTTCATACGCCTTTTCTCGGGCCTCTTCCATGCTTCTGCCCTTTGCCGTAACGCCTAAAACTCTTCCTCCGGCCGTCATAAATTTTTCGTCCATTCTTTTCGTTCCCGCATGGAACAAAAGAATATCCTCCGAATTTTCGTATCGATCAAGCCCCTGTATTTCATACCCGGTTTTGTAGGACCCCGGATACCCTCCGGATGCCAAAACCACGCACACGCAATATTTGTCTTCCCATTCCAAAATGACATCGGATAAGCTTTCATTTCTTACCGCCATGAAAACATCCGACAAATCGTTTTTCAATAAAGGAAGCACCACTTGGGTCTCCGGATCGCCGAATCGGGCATTGTATTCCAATACATAGGGTCCTTTTTCCGTTAAAATCAATCCGAAATACAATACCCCTTTGTATTTGATTCCTTCTTTTTTCAAGCCTTCCAGTGTCGGCAGAAAAATAGTCTCGTAACAGAGCTTTTCCGTTTCTTCGTCGTAGAATTTGCTCGGAGCAAAGGTTCCCATTCCCCCGGTGTTTAATCCTTTGTCGTTGTCATAAACTCTTTTATGGTCTTGGGAGCTGACCATAGGAAGCAAGGTCGTACCGTCGGTAAACGCCAATACCGTAACTTCCCGACCGGTTAAAAACTCTTCAATAACAATCTTTTTACCGGCTTCTCCGAAGCTTTTCTTTTCCATCATGCTTTCAACGGCATCTACGGCGGTTGTTTTGTCTTCCGCAATGATAACGCCTTTACCCAAAGCCAAGCCGTCCGCTTTTACCACCACGGGAAAAGAACAATCATCAAGGTAATCCAAAGCATCCTTCGGATTGTCAAACACCCGATAATCCGCCGTGGGGATCTTGTATTTTTTCATAAAATCTTTTGCAAAGGCCTTGCTGCCTTCCAGACGGGCGGCGTCCTTGCAAGGTCCGAAGGCCGGTATACCGTTTGCCTCCAAAAGGTCTACAAGCCCTGCCGCCAAAGGATCGTCCGGCGCTACCACAACCAAATCCGTTTTTTGCGTCTTTGCAAAAGATACGATTTTATCAAATTCCATGGGTTTGATGTCGACGCATTCGGCTAAACGGGATATGCCTCCGTTTCCCGGGGCACACCACAGCTTCACATTATGAGAAGATCGAGACAGCTTCCATACGATGGCATGTTCTCTGCCGCCGCCTCCGATTACGAGTATATTCATATATTCACCTGAATAAAATCAGGAGCTTCACCACGCTTTCCGTATAATGTCAAAGTTTATGGCAAGATGCGAACCTTCCTGCCTTCCACTTTTAACTTTCCTTCGCAAAACAACTTCACCGCCAGCGGAAGGATCTCCCATTCCGCTTCTTCCATAACTCTTTTTTGCAAGATCTCCGGTGTATCGTTATCTTTTACTTCAACGGCCTTTTGTAAAACAATAGGGCCGCTGTCGTATTCAAAATCCACAAAGTGAACCGTAGCACCCGTAATCTTTACGCCATACTCCAATGCTTTTTCATGAGGCGTGATTCCGTAGTATCCTTTTCCGCAGAAGGAAGGAATCAAAGACGGGTGGATGTTTAAAATACGGTTTTTATAGGCGGAAACAAAACCTTGTCCTAACATGGATAAATATCCGGCCAATACCACCAGGTTGATGCCGTACTCTTCGCATACGTCCAGCATTGCTCGGTCAAATTCCTCTATCGAGGAAAAATCCTTTTTTGAAATCACTCTATAGGGAATACCGTTTTCTTCGGCTCTTTTGATGGCATATGCCTTGTAATTGCTTGATACCACCACTGCGATTTTGGCACCGGTGATGTATCCGCCGTTGATTTTATCGATTAAAGCTTGCAAATTGGTTCCACCACCGGATACGAAAACTGCAATGTTTACCATAGCTTTATACTCTCTTCCCCTTTGCCGATTTCTCCGATTATGTATGCTCGGCTGTCCGTTCGGGTATTGATAAAGGAAGTCAATTCGTCGGCGATATCGCTTCCGACTGCAAGAACCATACCGATTCCCATGTTGAATGTACGGTACATTTCATCCTCCGGAATCATCCCCGCATTGTTAATCAAGTGGAAGATAGGCAGAATCGGCCATGTGGCTTTTTTTACGTTGGCGGTATATCCTTCCGGCAGTATTCGGGGTATGTTTTCGTAGAATCCGCCTCCGGTGATATGGGCGATTCCTTTGACTTCATACCGCGATAAAACGCTCTTTAAGGTTTTTACATATATTTTCGTAGGAGTTAAAAGCTCGTCCAAAATGCTGCCTTTAAAATCATCGATTTTTTGATTTAATCTTTCTTGATTTTCGCCGACTGCTTTTCGAATTAAAGAAAAACCGTTGCTATGTAACCCGGAAGACGCCAAACCGATCAGCGCATCCCCTTCCGTTATTTTGCTTCCGTCGATGATTTTATCGCGTTCCACAATTCCTACCGCAAAACCGGCAATGTCGTATTCGTCGTAATCGTAAAAACCGGGCATTTCCGCCGTTTCACCGCCGATCAAGGCACATTCCGCTTGGATGCAGCCTTCCGCTACGCCCTTTACGATTTGCTCGATCTTTTCCGGATAGTTTTTGCCGCAAGCAATATAGTCTAAAAAGAACAAGGGCACTGCACCGCTGCACATGATATCGTTGACACACATGGCTACGCAGTCGATTCCGATAGTATCATGACGATCGGCGATGAAAGCAAATTTCAGCTTCGTACCTACACCGTCCGTACCGGAGACCAAAACGGGACTTTTCATGTCTTTGACATCCAAAGCATAGAGTCCGCCAAAACTGCCGATACCTCCGATTACATTCGGAGTCAGGGTTTTATTGACATGTTTCTTCATCAATTCGACCGCTCTGTAACCGGCCTCAACATCAACACCGGAATCCTTATACTTCATATTTGTTTCCTCCACTACTAATTTATACAATGTTTATATAAAATCAAATAAACCATCATCGTTAATATGCAAAGTGTCACAGTGTATTCATATCGTTCTTAATCTTTTCTTGCAAATCGATATTCTTTTTGACCACGCCGTTTTTCATATCCTCCTTAAACGAAATCAGCTTCGCTTCGATTTCGGGATATTTCAGCGCAAGAATTTGAGCCGCCAGCAAACCGGCATTTTCGGCTCCGTTAATGGCAACGGTGGCAACCGGCACGCCGTTCGGCATTTGAACGATGGACAGTAAAGAATCCAAGCCGTCTAAAGTAGAGGATTTGATCGGCAATCCGATAACCGGTAAAGTCGTATAGGCTGCTAAAACTCCGGGTAAATGAGCCGCCTTACCGGCAGCGGCGATGATGACTTCAAAACCGTTATCCGCGGCGTTTTTCGCATATTCCGCGGCAGCGTCCGGTGTTCGGTGGGCGGAACATACAACCGCTTCAAATCCGATTCCAAATTGCTTTAATATTTTCAGGCAACCTTTAACGACATCGTAATCCGAGTCGCTTCCCATAACTACAAGTACCCACGGTATCATTTCTTCCATGCAATCTCCATTCTGAAATAAGCTTTATTTTAACGCAAAACACTGCAAGAATCAATATTTTTTCTTGCAGTGCAAAAAGGACTGCGGAAGTCAGAAGACTTCCGGCAGTATTTTCGATAGTGTCATTTCATCGGCTTCCGATTTGGAGAACGGCCTTATGACAAAGGACAGCTCCGTTTCTTCGGCCTTTAAGCGATATTTTTCCAAAGGCTCCGGTCCGCAGCTGTTGCTGCCCAAGCCGCAGTGTCTGTAATTTAATTTTACTATGGTTTCCTCTCTGGGAACCAGCTCATGATGGTGTTTGGCTTGGTCCAAGTCCTCTGCGGTATAATGGAGGGTGCTGATTTCAAAGGTAGGATTACCGATGAACAGCAAGCCGTTTCCGTTTATATCCGTCAGTCCCGCCCAGCGTACATCGCATTTGTTTCCGCTTTCCTGCGGGAAGATATAGGGTTCATATTGTTCGGAAACCGTTTGGTAATATATGCCCACAACGGCGCTTTCCTTTTTATCGATATAGTTTTCCCAAGGTCCTCTTCCGTACCAGGAGAAATATTCGAATCCTTCCGGCAAAATCATTTCAAATCCGATCACCGGAAGCCATATCGTTTCACGTAAAGGTACAAACTTCGATTTGACCAGGATGTCTCCGTTTCCGAAAACGGTGTATTCCACAACGGTCTTGAATACCGGCTTTACGGCGTATGCCCCCAATACGGTTTCCACTCGAATTTGAACGACATTTTTCACGTCATCCTTTGAATAGTCAAAGGAAACCACTCTTCTTTGGAGCTTGTCGAATCCAAACTGTCTCCATTTCGGAGCGACGTACTTGTCGTTATCGGTGGGCGCTCTCCACAAGCTTTCTTTCGGACCTTGCTCCATGACAACCGTATCTTTGTAAACATAGCTGTCGAGAAGTCCCGTCAATTTATCGAATGAAGCGACAAAGTCTTCTCCCTCGATATACACAAAACGGTCTTGGTCCTCGACATACAGATCCTCCATTTCCGATGACAGTACCAGCGTCGTCATGGCTTCAACGGGCAGCTCCAATTGGGTCATGCAAAGCTCATGACTTGCCGGTGCCCAAGACAGATTCTTTTTCAACGTAAAGATCACGTTTAAAAAGTATTCTTTTGTGTTGTCCTTTTCGTCGATTTCGTAATCCAATACAAATTCTTTGGATTCATGGGGCTTGATATCGGATATATCCAAGGTACCTTCTTGTACGATTTCACCGTCGGCCAGCAAATTCCACTTGCAATCCACATGGACAGGCAGGATGAAATCATAGAGATTGGTAATCCGTATCCTTTTGTTTTTCAAATCAACGCCTTCCGTCCTAAAAGGCTCGATGGCTTTCTTGTACTCGATCAATCCCGTATGAGGCGTTCTGTCCGGCCATACCAAACCGTCTACGCAGAAGTTCCCGTCGTTAGGAAGGTCACCGAAATCTCCGCCGTAGGCGTAATAGGGCTCCCCGTCCTCCGTGTGATCCAGCAAAGCGTGATCCGCCCATTCCCACACGCAGCCGCCGATTAAGCGAGGATATTTATATATGGTCTCCCAATATTCTTTGAAGTTTCCGGGGCCGTTACCCATGGCATGAGCGTACTCACACATGAAGAAGGGTCTCGGATCGTCTTGCTTCTTGCCTTCCTCTTCCAATCTTTCCACGGTGGGATACATAACGCTGACCACGTCTACACCGTCTTCGTATTGGGCTCTTTCAAAATGAACAAACCTTGTGTTATCTCTTTCCTTGATATATTCCGCCATGGCTCGATGATTGGAGCCGTATCTTGCTTCGTTGCCCAACGACCAGAATATGATACTCGGATGGTTCTTGTCCCTCTCCACCATTCTTACGGCACGATCCACAAATTGGGCTTTCCATTCCGGACGGTCGGAAACATCGTATTCCGGATCACGGTAACCGAAGCCGTGGGTTTCCAAATCCGCTTCGTCAATGACATACATACCGTAGCGGTCGCATAATTCGTACCAATAAGGATCGTTCGGATAGTGGGAGGTCCGAACGGTGTTGATATTATGCTGCTTCATCAGCAGAATATCATTTAACATAGCTTCTCTCGAAACGGCATGACCTAAAACCGGATGAACATCGTGGCGGTTTACGCCCTTGAGTTTTATAGACACTCCGTTAATCCACAGCTGTTTATCCTTGATTTCTACCTTTCGGAATCCTGCAGGAATGGCGGTACAGTAGAGGTCTTGATCGGAGAGGTTTGTTAATCGGAACAAAACGGTATACAAATACGGATCTTCGGCATTCCATTTCCTCGGGTTTTCCACCTCGAAAACCAAAACGGATTTACCGGTTCCTGCGTTCATATCTACCTTTGCGGTTTTTCGATTCACAAGATTAAAATCTGCGTCCAGCAAAGTGCATTCCAAGGTATATGAGCCTTGTCCTGTTTCCGTCGCCCGAATTTCCGCCTCAACGGTTAAAATACCGTTTTTGTAATCCTCCGTTAAATCCGGCTTGATGAAAACATCGTTCAGATAGACGGATTCCGTTGCAACAAGATAGACCTCACGGAATATGCCGGACAATCTCCAAAAGTCTTGGTCTTCCAAGTAGCTTGTTGCGCTCCATTTTAACACTTTGACCGCAAGGAGATTCTTGCCGGTGCGAATATAGGAGGTGATGTCGAACTCGGACGGCATGTGGGATCCTTGGCTGTATCCGACCTTAATGCCGTTCACCCAAAGCTCGAAGGCGGAATTGACGCCGCCGAAGTGAATCACGACTCTTTTGCCGGCCCATCTTTTGGGTATCGTAAAGGTTTTGCGGTATAGTCCCGTAGGATTCATATCCGGAACATGAGGGGGATCTACCGGATACGGATAGTTCATGTTGGTGTATACCGGGATGTCGTACCCGTACATTTGCCAATTCCCGGGAACCGGGATATAGTCCCAATCGGAATCGTCAAAATCCTCCTCAAAGAAGTCCTTCGGAATCAGCATAGGAGCATCGTAATAGGAGAACAGCCAATCGCCGTTTAAAAGCTTAAAAAGTCCGGATAACCCGCGATTAAAGGTTAATGCCGTATCGGAATTTTCATAGGGAATCATGGTGGAGCGGGCAGGCTCTCTATTTCTTGACAGCACATCGGGATTAACCCAGTCTTGCATTTGGTTATCAAATGATTGCATACGTTTTTCCTCCAAAAAAATAGTTTTATCGGCCGGTCTGTAGGATGTACCGTTTTTTATCATTATATCATAATTTCTTTGAAATATTTTGGAAACGCAAGATTTCACCTTCATATTCGATTTGAAGAGTAAAAAAATCTAAAATAACATAAACTATAGATATTGAAAATACCTGTTTTTCTTGATACTATTTTTTTATTGAAATTTTTTGCGAATATTTAATAACTTTTTTTGATTTTTATGCACTCAAACGAGGCGTTTCACTCGTCTAACAAATATACTACTTAGTAAAGGAACGTTAATTATGATAAAAAGATTTTTTTCGCTTCTTTTAGTTGTAACCCTTATCTTGTCGGCATCGGCATGCGAATTCGGTTCGGTGAACGACCCTCAAAACACCCAAAACCCCGGTACTCCTACCGGAGCGAATAAAACCATTCAACAAAGGTTTCAGAACTTCAGCGATTCTCTGAAGGAGGGAGATTACAAAAGTGCGAAGGAGCACTACGAATATATCGTCGGTAAAAACAAAGACGGAAAAAACGACGAAACCGTAACCCTGATGAACAGTCTTCTTATGGAAGAATACGCTTCTTTGGCGGAATCCATGTCTTCTTCGGAAATTTCGAAGGAAACCTCGGAGAAGCTGGAAGGCTTTAAAGTTTTTTCTTCCTATACGCAAAAGATCATTTTGCAAGTAACCGACCAAATCGTGCAAGACTATTTGGATAACAAGCTTTCCTATGACCGTGCCATGAATTATTTAACCCGGTCCAAATCGGTAGCCCCGGAGCTGAAGGAACGAGACGATTATTTGGCACAACTGCCTGAAATTAAAAAATCCAAAGAAATTTACGACCGTGCCTTGGATCAAATAAATCAAAATAGAATCGCCGATGCCATCGATATATTAAAAACGATCGGCAAAGACCAATACCATTACATACAGGCGCAGGAAAAAATAGAGGAACTGAACCAAGCTCTGCTAAACGGTTATATCGACGAAGTGGAAAAGCTGATTCAATCCTACGAATATGAAAATGCCATAAACAAGGCCGACGAATACTTAGCCCTCTTCCCCGACAGCGCAAAGCTTTTGGAATTAAAAGAATCGGGTCAAAAATATTTGGCGGAGCTTTACGAGTATACGGGACCCTTGTATCACATTTTCTTCCACAGTTTGATCGTTTATCCCGAGAAAGCCTTTGACGGTGATTATAAACAACAGGGATACAACTATTGGATGACAACCGTGGAAGAATGCAAAAAAATATTGGAGCAGCTCTACGAAAGAAATTTCATACTATACGATATTCGAAAATTAATCACCACCACTCCGGACGGAACCATTACCAAGAACAAGATTATGGTTCCGAAGGGAAAGAAACCGATTATATTATCCATTGACGACGTTTCCTACTACGAATATATGAAGGGAGACGGGTTCCCCGAAAAACTCATTATCGACGAAAACGGAAAAGTCGCAAACCTTACGATTGCACCGGACGGAAGTCAAGTGATCTCCAGAGAACATGACGTAATGCCTTTGGTAGACAAATTCGTGGAAGAGCATCCGGACTTCTCCTACCAAGGAGCAAAAGGCGTTATCGCGCTGACCGGTTACGAAGGAGTATTGGGCTACAGAACCAACAATCCCGATGAAAAGGACAAGGCCGAAATCGAAGCGTTGACCGCTGAAGCCAAAAAAGTGGCGGACGCCTTGAAAGCTAACGGCTGGGCCTTTGCAAGCCACAGCTACACCCACCACGACGACTTCAGCGACGGCGTATTTTCCTTGGATTTATTAAAGAGAGATACGGAGCGTTGGAAAAAAGAAGTGGAACCGATCATCGGCAAAACCAATATCTACATTACTCCCTTCGGTTACCAATCGAGACCCGGCTCGGAAAGCTACAATTACCTTGTCTCCGAAGGATTTAACATCATTTGTGCCGTAGGCGGCATGCCTTACGTAAGCTACGGGTCAAAGGCCGTCAGCATGGACCGACAGAACTTAGACGGATTTATGATGACGTACAACAAGAGCTTGGTAAAAGACCTGATTGATCCCGTATACACCATCGATAGCAGACGTCCGGCATTCCCCGAAAACCCGTGGTAAGAGATTTAAGGAAAACTCGAATACATGAAAAAAGGGGCTGTTGCACTAAAAAGAAATAGTGCACAGCCTCTTTTTAATTGATAAAAAATAAATCCCGATGCCCAAGAAGCAAGGGATTTATGATAAAATAACAATATGAAAAACTTAAAACTTAATAAGAAGTATACATTTAAACGAAGAAATTATCAACTAAAACTTCCAATAGAATTGGAATATAAAATTCCTGACGATGATCCGGTTCGCTTGTTGA
>JAAYHZ010000356.1 GCA_012744235.1 Clostridiaceae bacterium | reverse complement strand
TTTCCATATGCCACGATTCTCCTTTCACGAAATTTTATAATCATCCTTATATTGATATGTAAATGATATCATTTTGATATCACTTTGATAATACAATAAATAACCGAAGATGTAAACAGTCATTGAAAAAAAAGTATAAATACCGGTATACTTAAAAAAACAGAACATAGAGGAGAAAACGGATGAAAGAGCTTACCTATTTTTATTTACCCGGATGCCCGTTTTGTAAACAAGCATCGGCTTGGATGGAGGAACTTATCAAAGAAAATCCCGATTACGGGAAAATTCCCGTACAACGAGTAGACGAAAAGCAGAATCGAGCATTAGCCGATCAATACGACTATTGGCTCGTTCCCTCTTTCTTTATAGGAGACGAAAAGCTGCACGAAGGTGCCGCAACGAAGGATATTATTAAAAAAGTTCTTGACAAAGCCTTGGAATAAAAATAAAAGGGTCCGTTCCTCTATTCAACAACACCAACCACGAAATATTGCTGTAGATGAACGGACTCGCAACTAAAGGGAGGCTTCTACGGAATAACAACCGGATCTTTCTTTAAGTTAAATACATTATCTTTAACGATGAATTTATCGTAATAATCGGAATTCCAACCGTACAAATACCCTTTTTCATAGGCATCCAACGGCATATACACGGCGTTTCGGTAAAACTCCTGTACTCCGGAGGGCAGCCCTCGTATGAGATACGGGTATTTTTCCGATAAAAAGGTATTGTGATAAATCATGATATTTTCTCCTGCCGTGGATGTTCCGTCTTTTCGGTCACTGCCGCCGTGCATATCGAAGCAATGGCTCAAAGAGTGGCCCATCTGCAGGTTGTAACGTGCCGTATAACCGGAGCCGGGTTCCCCGCTTCCTTGAATGTCGTGACGATTGTAATCGAACAAATTGTATTCGATTAACGATATCGCCTTTCCGTGGCTTACGCCGTAGCCTAAGCCGTTTCTTTGGTTGTGGTGGATGTAGTTATGATGGATGTGATGATTTTTGCTTTCACCGGAGATGCTGATGGCACCGGTGCTGAAGCCCGCCAATTCGCAATTATCCACCTGCAACCCGTTATAATTGGTCAGCAGCCCGTACATGGTAACCAATTTAAAATAGTAGTCGTGGCCTTTCGGATTATCGCCGCCAAAGGACCTTTTATGGAAATCCAATCTCGGTTCGGGATCCGGACCCTTGATGCACATTCCGGTAATGCGGACATTTTCTTTTAACTCAAATACCGGTGCATAAAAAGTATCGCAGTATATCAATGCTCCCGGAGAATCACCGTTTCCGCGGTCGCTTGCGATGGTTACGCCGCTGTTCACCTTTAAGGTGTTGCTGATAACGGTTAAATCAATCGTCGCATTTCCTTTGACGAAAATAACTTCTCCTTCCTTGGCTTTCGACAAAGCATCCGTGAATTCTTCCACGGTTTCCACTACGTAATCGCCGTCGGTAAAAATCTCATCATACCCGTACCCGCCTCCTAAAGGCCGGTCATCCGGTATGGCACCGTATTTTTCTCCGTCGATTACCGTGTAAGGTTGTTCCAAATAGTCGTATGCCAAATCATAGCCTTCGATTGTTCGAATGATATTTTTAATGGAACCAAAGGTCTTTTCCTTTTCTTCCTCCTTCGAGCTTTCCAACTCCGTTAAAAGAGTGTTCATAAGGTCATGCACAACGCTTAAATCGCAGTAATAGATCCGGGCAGTGATATTGGCAGTCCTCATTTCGGGCGTATGCTTCGCCATATATTCCTCAATACGAAATTCGTCATCAATCTTCTTTTCATCCTGTAAATCTTTTAATCCGAAGGCGTTGCTTTCACCGAAGGAAGCATCCAAGCCTATATACTCTTCTTTCTTTTGGTACAAATGATTGTTCTTAAACTCGATGCTTTCGATCAAAAAGTCCTTTATATCCATAGCGGGAGCTTCGGAAAGCAGCGTATTGTTAACGATGACAACTCCTTCCGGTTCGTTATACGTTCCCTCGGCCTTCGATTTTTCCAATCTCAAAAAGCATTCCTTGGTATTACCCATGTCCACGTTGTTCGCGATTTCCAAACGAAGGGACGGCCTTTTGACTCCTTTTATGGAAACTCGAAGATTATTAAACAAATTGCCTTCAACCCGAACAAAGGCTCCTTCCGCCAATACGCCGAATCCTCGGTTGACCGATTTGCAATCGTGAATGTAATTGTTTTTTACAATCGCTTCTTCCGACCCGAAAATTTCAATGGCGGCGTAATTAAATCCGGATATTTCGCAATTATCTACCGTGGCACCGGTACCGTTGATGAAAATACCGCTCATTTTCAATCGATTTTTCCAATCTCTTTCCTTTGCATCCGGACCTTGTATGCGCAGTCCGGTTACACGAGCGTTTTTGTCCATTTGGATGAAAGGAACCGCCCGCATGGCGCTTGTATAAATCATGCCGCCCTTTGATCCGTTGTTTCCACGATCGGAGGCTAACGTTACGCCTTCCTTTAATTTGATATCGTATTGGTCCGCATACATAAACTCCGTCATATCGATCTTTACGTCCCTCGGTACGAATATGACGTCACCGGCTTCGGCTTTTTCCAAAGCATTCACCAGCTCCTCGGCATTTTTAACGACGTATTTGCCGGTTTGGAGAATTTCGGGATATCCCGCTCCCCCTCCTACGGGACCTTGGTCGTCGGTAATTCCGTAACGAATACCGTCCTTTTCAACGGTTAAATAAGGCAGGCAGCTGTAGTATCGGAAGGATTCTTCCATCTCCCTTATGAGGAATGCCAAAACCTTCGAAGCGTCTTCCTTGGATATTTTTTCGTTTTTGTATTCATAAAGCAAAACCTCCAAGGATCGATGAATGAAGTATGGGTCAATGAAAAAGCTGCCAACGGCTAACTTGAATTCACCGAAGAGATTTTCCGGTTTGATTCCCTCGGAGCTTTCGGAAATTTTTACGCAACCTTGGTTGCTTCCCGCCAATAACAGCGTCATCGCCATCATATAGAACAAAAACCTATTTCTTTTCATCCTTTATCTACCTCCGGAAAGCTTTTCACGGTGAAACCCAAACGGTTCGATCTTTATTTTTTTTATACCGTATTTTCGGGTTTCCATCTCAAGCTCCACAGGTTCACTTCCTCCGTTCATGATACTGATATCCCCTTCTTCGCCGGTTTGTATGACAATTCCTTCTTTCATGTGACGAACTCGACCGAAGGAATTGAAAAAGCCTGCGGAATGCTTCGGAATCATTTTCTCATATACCCACTCCGAAGAAAAGGCGGTAATCAAACCGGGGTAAATATCCATAGGGTCTTGGCTTATAGGCCGCTTTATATTCAACACCGCATTCCGGTCGTCGTGATTAAAATAGCAAAGATAATCCTCGACCTTCAATACGTCGATATTCGGGCGCCCTGCATCCCATATTTCAAGTTTTTCGTAAACTTCTTTCCCTTGCAAGTAGTCCCGGTTCGGCATGATGACCGAAATCAATTTACCGAAAAACTCCCCCTCTTTCACAAAGAAGGGCTCGTTAATATGGTCCAGTATACATACGTCTTCCAATCCCACCCATTTCGGATAACGATGGACGTTAATATACTTGGTCTGTTTATTATACAGAGCAATAAAGCCCATTTCGTTGTCGATGTTCATATAGTGCAAATCGGGATAATAATCCGTAATATCCTCGCCGCCCATATACCCGAAATACCGTTTCACGCGGTGCTTCGTATAAAGGGTACGGTATCCTTTCGCAACGTCCTCGTTGTTTTTGTAGCTTTCATTCCGTATGCCGATAATGCCGGCATTTAAGGATGTGACTTTTAAGTCGCGATTGGCGGCATAGATATGAGAATATACGCACATATCGCAGGGCAATGCAATAAACCCCACGTTTTGGTCCGTCATTCCCAAACCGCGATCAACGGTTCCCCGAGCCGTGTAATGGTCCTTCTCCTTATGGATATTCACCTTCTTCATATTTCGAACCGTATGAAAGTTCGACAAGCCGGGATCTCCTTCATATCCTTCCACGGTGATTTCTCCTATGAAATTCGCCGTTTTGGGAGTAAAAGACCACAACCCTTTTTCCGGGAAACAAAAGACCATGCAATTGTTTCGATATGTGAAACAGGAAAAGCTTTTTCCCGAGTTTCGTATAATACTGTTGCCGTACGGATAGTGGAAAACGCCTACGGTATTGGCAGACCTTTTGGCCGGAACCTTTTTCGCAAACTTATGCAGCAAAAAGGTTAAAGCAACGGAGGAGGCCGCCATATGATCCATCTCGAAAGCGCTTTGGTGCTCATTGATCACGAATTTTTTACCGTCTTTTTCATAAAAGCATC
Organism: Clostridiaceae bacterium; assembly: GCA_012744235.1. Taxonomy (GTDB): domain Bacteria; phylum Bacillota; class Clostridia; order JAAYHZ01; family JAAYHZ01; genus JAAYHZ01. The sequence continues at coordinate 7,203 of JAAYHZ010000356.1, read as the reverse complement.
CGTTTCCGTTTCCGTCCTGTATGCTTTTAATCCGTTCCAAGGCCTTCTTTTCGAAAATACCCGCTTCTTCGTCGCCTTGAAGAACGTACATTACCGCATGGGTAAAATGGCTGTCGGGTAGCGTATAATACCACCAGTCCTGGCCTTGGATCGGTATCGGGGTTCCGTCCATATCCGACCATATTTTGATGGTATTGTCGTATACATCCTTCCATCGATATGTAACCGCTTCCGGGATCTCAAGACCCGCCATTTGGTACATGATGGCGATCACCGCACGAATATGAATTCCGCAGGCGATGTAATTCGGATGTACAAACCGATGGTTTTCCGCCGTAAAGTCCGGATGGGTGGTTACCGTATTGATCCATCCTCCGGCAATCCTTCTTCCTTCCCACTTATCTTCTCTGAAAGCATCCAAATAGGTTGTACAGGAGTTAAAAGCCCACCGCTTTGCGGCCCTTTCCCACTTGTCGCGGTTCGGATGATCCTTCAGCAAAAAGCTTGCCGTGGCGATTCCCATAGCGGTCCAGGCATTTTCCTCCGTCTGTGTATCCGAATACGTCCCCGAGGGACAAGGATAGTCCATCCAACGATCGGCATAATTCTCTAAAACGTTCCATACCAATCCCTTTGTCTCGTTATCAAGGTACTCCCACAACAACCAAGCCGCTAATCCGAATCTGGAGATCGACGTCCCATGTTGACTGGCCATGAAAAAATTGTCATTCAGCCCGCCCCACTTTTTATTGCTGCAGTGCGGATTATTGGATTTTTCTCTGACGCAATCGGCAGGACCGGTATCATGGGTAAAACCCAAATACCGAATAGCCGATACGGCCTTTTGAATAATTTCATCTTTAGGTACTCTGCATAAAGCGGGATCGATTTCGTCGAAAGAAGCTACAACGGCATATACGAAGGCTGCAAAGGTTGTTTCTATTTCGTACCAATAGGATCCGCCAAAAAAATGTCCGCAATTTTCTCTTCCGTTCCACTTGCTGTAATGGTCGTCGGCGAAGTTGATCCACTTTTGCAGCATCCGGTGGGTCAAGCGAGTGACTTCGTCATCCTTGGTATCCTTTACGATGTCAAAACAAGTATAATTAAAGTTCATAGGACGCTACCTCGTAGTATCAGATTCTAATACGGTCTCATATAAAGGAGGGAAGTTGCCGTTTTATGGCAACTTCCGGGAGTCTAGGCCGATTCAGCTACTCTTTTAATATAAACTTCAAACCGGGGTCGTATTTTTCAAATTCAGGATTGTTGAAGAAATCGTCAACCAACCTCTGCAAGCCGTTTGCATACAGCTGATCGATATATTGGCTCCACTCCGTATCGAAGTTTGCAATCTGTCCCTTCAAGGCTCTGTTCTTAAAGTCGGCGATAATGGGATTCAATTGTGCGTTGATTTCCGCGCTGACTTCGTTGTATTGGGCAAACAGTTCTCTTCCCATGTAGGCTTCGGACAAGTGCTTTTCAGGGTTTAACGCATACTTTTCAAACAATCCGTAGTAGTGCATGAAGGGCATGAACCACCAGTAACCGTCTTTTAACGCGTTGTCAATCTGGGATTGAACCGTCGAGGGTGTATAGAACAAGCTGAACACCTTCAACTGTCCTCTGTATTCTTCGGGAAGATCGGCGGCATTCACTTTAATGATATTGCTCTTGTAAGGTTCGCCTGCCCATGTGAAATGGATGCCTTCGATACCGTTGTTGTAGCGGGTATAGTTTTCAATGCTGCTGAAGGTGGTATACTGGAGTATTCTGCAGATTCTTTCCAGTTTTCCGTCATCCACTTGGGCTCCGATCAGCTGCAATCTGTAGGATCCGGTTCCATAGGGGTCGATATCGTATGTCATATTCACGAGTTTTCCTTCGGGACCTCTGAACATGGGACCGATGACGAATCTTGCATCCTTAAATTGCTCTTGCAAGAAAATATTTTGAGGAGGATACACCTGGTAGCCGGAACTGTTTAAGTAAACATAACCGTCGCTAACAATGGACATTACGCCTACTTTGTTGGTTCCGGAGAGCTGGCAGTATTCCGTTACCCAGCTTTCTTTTCCGGGAAGGGTTGTCATATAGCCTTTTGCAATAACGTCGGCAACCCATTGTAAGTAATCTTTATACGGAGTATAGGCATATTTCGGTACAATATCACCTGTGACCGGATCCTTGTACAGGTACTTGGCATCGTGAACAAAACCGAACAAACCTTCTTGGGTCATATTCGTCCATTGGGTTTCAGGCATATACATGGTTCCGACGGTGTCGTCGATTCCGTTTCCGTCAGGGTCGTCTTCCGTGAACTTCTTAAGTATGTCGTTGTATTCTTCAAAAGTGAAGTTTCCTTCTGCGAAATAAATGTTATCATTGTACTGCTCATAACCGGATACGGTGGTCTTAAACGGAGTAAGCTGACTTTCGTCAAATCCGTATCCGATAGCTTCTAACCAGTCTAAGTTCACGCAGGTAGCATCATAGAAGAACTGGCAGCTTCCCATTTGGTTGAATGTAAATCCGATGTACTCATCGTCTTTTCCCGGTACCAAATTGTACTTGAAGCCTATGGGTATCTTTTCCATTGCTTCCACATAACCCGGAATCCAATCCTTCATTTGTTGGAGGGTAATGGAACGAATGATACCGGCATCATACATGTCATAAGGCTGCATGGGAGCTTGAGGCATATAGAAGTAATCGGGAATATCTCCTGCAGCAACCAACTGGGCCATTCTTTCCGTATTTCTACCGTCTTCCGCCCAAACCTGAAGATCTACGTTGAACAACTCTTCCAATTCCAGCTCGTCCCATCTTCCTTCTCTCCAGTCGGCGTTCAATTGAGTCACCCACGTAATCTCATAGAACGTTTCCAGAGGATTCGGCTCGGGAGCCGCTGTCGTTGTCGTTGTTTGTGCGGCTGTCGTTGTGGTAGCCGGTTTACTTGTCGTCGTTTGAGCTTTTGTTGTTGTTGTGTCGGACGCAACGGGCTCCTTCTCAGCGGATTGAGAACACCCTATCAATGATACAAGCATTGATATCACGACCAATAAACAGATCAAACAAAGCAATCGTTTAAACATATTTGTAACCTCCTTATATATAGGCGCGAAAATTTTTTTCAGCACCGGTTATCCGTAAAAAAGCAATAGTAAAATTGTGCAATGAACAATACGTTTTTCACTGCAAAAAAATCCCCGTTTCCGGTCTTTCGAAGTATAAATGTTTTCCGATTTCTTGTTATGTGCCTGATGATAGTGTATAATATAAGCAGGAATATTTCCTTGACTATCATGCAATTTATTAGTAATATCCTACAAAATTCATTTTCATACGTTCTCTCGTATGGAAAAAGAGGTGTTGAAGATGACCCATCACGCATTATATAGAAAGCCCTATTTACCGGATTCCTATTTCCCCATCATCATTCGGCGGGTTCGCTATACGGTCCAAGGTCCTATTTGCGACAGCCATTGGCATGAGCAAATAGAAATATTGTATTTTGTTGAGGCCGATGCGGTAGTGGAATGTAATTTCAACGATATCAAAGTGAAATCCCGGGACATCATCTATATCAACAGCAACGAGCTTCATCGAATCTACAACCCGGGAGGAAAAGCCTTGGAGTATTACTGCATCGCTTTTGACCCTTCCTTGATTCAAAGCAGCTTTTTTGACTCCATCAACAGCAAATATATCGTTCCCATCGAAAACAACCAAATCCTGTTTAAAAACAGAATCAGCGACGATCCTACCGTTTCTCGATATATCAGCGAAATGATATGGGAGGCGGAAACCAACGAGGAAGGCTATGAAATTGCCGTAAAAGCCTACGTCTATTTGCTTTTGGTGTGTCTGCTCCGTAGCCATAAAAAAGCGGTACTCAGCAAAAAGGAATCCCGTATTCGGAGCAACAACTTGGATTGCTTGAACAAAGTCATCGTGTACATAGAAGAGCACTACAACGAAAGGCTTACGGTCAACCAATTGGCCCGCTATGCCGGTATGAGCACATCCAATCTGCATCTTTTGTTTAAAAAAGCCTCCGGCAAAACCATCACCGACTACATAAACCAGGTGCGGATACAAAACGCCGATCGCCTTTTAAGAAACTCCGATATGAACATATCGGAAATTGCAACCGCCGTAGGCGTGGATGACAGCAATTACTTTACCAAGCTGTTTAAAAAGTACAAGAAAATCGCGCCTTCTCAAATTCGGAAGGCCGAAGGGACCGGTGCTTAAGAAGACAAATACGCTCCCTGCTCGATTAAAATCCTCCGAAGCTCTTTGCCGGGAACCTCTTTGGGAATCGTTTGATGCTTTAAAGAAAGATACGCCGCAACCCCTCCGCCGTGGCCGATGGCTCCCGCCGTAGGCGTGGTTCGAATGGCCCCTTGGGCTTCAAAGGTAGCCGAGATACATCTTCCTACCGTTATCAAATTTACGACATCTTTGTTCACTAAACAGCGATAAGGTATGCTGTAGACCGTACCGTGCTTAATATGCATATCGTCCTTGACGGCGACTTCTTTTCCGTCCGGGCTATGGATATCAATGGGATACCCTGCATGCGCTATGGTATCCTCGAATTTTGTACCTTTCAAAATGTCTTCGTGGGTCAGGGTGTATAAGCCCTTGATTTGTCGTGAGCTTCGAGCGCCGACCGAAGGGCCGGATTGCAGCAATATCGCATTTTCGAACCCGGGAATTCGGTTTTTAAAAAAGGTCTCCAGCTCGCGAACTTGCTTTCTCCCCTCGATTTCGGCCTTGGTCAGTTGATCGGGATCCGTCGGATCGTATCCGTAAAGGCGGCTTGTGTTTATGATGACCTCTCCCGGATTGTTTGTTTCAAAAAACAAAACACCCTCCAACCTTTCCGTGATCTCTTTGTTTTCAATCGCTTTTTCCAATGTTTTTACGAAACCGCTTACGGACAGATGGGAAGCCATGTTCACCATCCGGGTGTTTCCTTTCAAATACGGAAATTCCTCCGGATGGTCCAAAACATAAGCTTTTACCTTTTCAAGATCCACATTCCCCATCTTCATGTTCATGGTTAAAGGCTGGCATGCACCGTCGGGGACCCTGCCTTTTGTACATTCCACTCCTGCCCATGCCGACAAATCTCCGTCCCCGGTGGCATCGATAAAAATCTTAGCGCGAATAGGATTGATTCCGGCTTTGTTGCATACGTAAATCGCTTCGATACACTGACCCTTCTTTTCCACGCCGGCCAACATGGTATGATACAAAACTTCGCCGCCGCTCTCTTGCAGCATCAATTCCATCTCGTGCTTCATCCATTCCGCATCGAAGGGCGTCACCGTATAGGTGTATCCGATGGTGTCAAAAACATGACCCGGAGATTTTTTCTTTTTCACCATTCGGTCGATCAATTCGGAGGTAATGCCTCGGACGACTTGGTCTGCTCCCGCATGGAAAGTCATCATGGGACCTACCCCGGCCATGGTCAGCATGCCCCCTAAAAAGCCGTATTGCTCGACAACCAATACCTTCGCACCGAGTCGAGAGGCGGCTACGGCTGCGGCAAAACCCGATATGCCGCCGCCAACCACACAAATATCCGTATATCGCATAAAAAATTATCTCCTCGTACATGATCTTATGTCATTTTACCATAAAATCAGATTTCCGAATCCGCCCCTTGCGAAATATCGATCATCTCCGCCGTGGAAAGCACCATGCCGTTGTCCAAGGATTCCGGATCGCTGTCTTCTTTCGGGTTATGAAATGCCTTTTTCTCTTGATCTTCTTGGGGCTTTTTATACCCGTCACCGGCGGCATCTACAATAGGATAGCCGGTCATGGGCGTTCGACTTCCCTTTTTTAAGTTGTATTTTCTTACAATTACAGGATCCAGCTTGTACAGATTCCCCTCGATATTAACGAAAAGTTCCTGTTCATCCATTTTGCATCCTCCTTCAACATGTTTTCTTTTTTAGGTTTTGTAAAAAAGAAAAATGTATCCGAAAGTACAATAAATATTTCGGCTGTCCGAATATTATCACAAAAGCTTTATCGTTTTCCCGTGGTATAATATTGCAAAGCCATTTATTCCTGCAAGAGGAGAATAAGGAAATGATAAATTATGAAACCTCGCTGTTATGTTGGAAGGAAAACAGGGACAAGTGCACCGTAAAAGACTTTTTTTACAAGGAAAGCACTCTGGAGCAAGCTCGACAAGGTTTTTTAAATAATCATCCGGTCATGGTTTCTCTTTGCAATAGCATCAAGGAAAAATTCGGATATCTGTTGGAAACGGATTCCGAATACCTAATCCGAATGATTGAAGACACCACACCCGGTCCATGCCACATGAATCTGTCTCCCGAACACGATTTCGGTGTTCCCCACGGCGTATGGACGTGGGATCCGAAAGACCCGGACGTCATCGTAGACGAAATTACAAAAACTCGATTCCCCAATGATAAGTATCCGGAAACCGGCGTTTTGGAAACGCATTGGGGACGTCCTCAGCGATTCACTTTCTACACCGGAAAATCCATTCTGTACAACCGCTATCATATCTTTGCAAGCTTCAGCGGAAAGGTTCGATTTTACAAAGTTCAGTACATGACGGAAGCCGCTTACAACCTGGCCTTTTTGTACCGATTGACGGGACATTTCCCGTACGCACAAAAAGCTCGGGAAATACTGCTGCGCTTTGCCGAAGTCTACCCCTATTGGCTGGCCCACGGCATGTACGGAGATATCGCCGATATGGACCCGAGGATTGCAGGGCAAGACCCCGCCAATTTACCGTATCCGAGGACCTGCCTGCCTCCTAATGAGTCGATCCGGTCGATTCACGTAGGCTATTGGAGCTTAGGAAGAGCCACCGCATCGGGACAGGAAGGAGGAGGCTTCCTGCTGCCCATGTGCATTACCTATTCCCTTATCGCCGATGCCGTATCCCCCGAAAATATTCCTCTTTTTACCCAAGAGGAACGATACAAAATCGAAAAGGATATTCTTTTAGAGGGGATCTCTTTGGTTGTAAACGATACGAAGCTGAACAACAAATCCTGCAGCAACCGCTTCGCCGCTTTGGCGGTAGGTATACTAACAGGCGTAGAAGAGTACATCCGGTTCGGCCTGGAGGGCTTCTTTAATATCGTGGAGGACTGGTATTTAAAGGACGGCAGTACCTCGGAGTCTCCTTCCTAC
>JAAYHZ010000355.1 GCA_012744235.1 Clostridiaceae bacterium | reverse complement strand
GGTATGGACGTATCCGAAGCCGTCGTCCACTCCCCAGGTTTCTCCTTTTTCCGGATACAAGGTATTGACAAGAAGGCTTCTGTCCGCAAGCTCCGGTCGGAAGATGCCGTGCTCGTCTTTTCCGCTTTCATAGTAAGCGGCAAAATCGTTGGTGGGGAACTTCATATGGCAGCTAGGGCATTCCAGCTTCCACGGGTCGTTTATGGGATCCGCCAAATACGGATAGTTTCCGAAGGCGTCGATGGCGTTCCCGCAGTTAAGGCAGCCGTAGGTCTGGTTCACGCCGTAGCTTCGAGGTATGCTTTGGGGCGTAACCAAATTCCATAAAAAGTCGTATCCTAAATTAACGTAAACATCGGCCTTGGCTACGGCGGCATCTTTTACGGATTGCGCCCAATCGTAGATTTCCACGTTTCTTCTTGCCGCTTCCACCTTGTCGTCTCTATAGTAGGTCCTACGGGTTTTGGAATTCGTTATTTCATTCCCCGTAAAGGATATTTGTCCGCTTTTGACGGTACCGCGCAAGGTAACCTCTACGGTAACGGTCGCCGTACCGACTCCGGTTACGGTTACCGTAGGAATGCCGTCTATAACGGAAACGACGGCGACATTTTCATTGTTACTGTATGCTCCCATCGAATCCGCATTGATAAGGGAGATCTCGCTTCCGTCGGTAAGATATCCGGTAACGTTAATTTTTTGTATATCACCGATAAACAGATTGTTCTTCGGTGCGGAAAGCGTAATTCCGGCGAAATCCACGACGGAAAACCGGATCGAGCTTTCCATTGCTTTTCCGTCGATGACGGCATGAGCGATAATACGGGCTTGTCCGATTCCTTCCGCCTTTGCGTAAACGATTCCGTATTCGTCCGTATATACGGATACGACGGAAGGATCGGTGCTTATGTATGTGATGCTTTCCGGAACGATATCCGTCGTCGTATCGTCCGTTAAAAGACCCGACACGAAAATTCTTTCCGTGTCTTGAGGAAGAAGGACGGTTCTATCCGCTTGAAGGGCGATATCGTAAAGGAAAGGCTCGTCCGATGCGGCGATTTCCACGGATGCCGTTTGCTCCGTATCATGAATTTGAACCTTGGCGGTGATAACGGCGGAACCGACACCGACGGCATGAACAAAATATTCTCCGTTTTCTTCTTGTACCTTCAAAACCTCAGGATTGTCGCTTTCGACGATGACGGATTTGGCCGTATCCGTAACAATCTTGGTTCCGTCGCTCCAATACCCGTTGATGTGAAGCTTCGTTCCGGTTCCCGTCATCAAACCTCCTTTTTCGGGGACAATCTCCAGCGATTCAAATACCGGCATATCGATATTTACGGAAGGGCTCGCTAAAAAGGCCGTTGTGTAAAAGGTCCAGTCGGAGATGGGACCGTTAAAGTCTTCGGATACCAAGATTTCGTCTTTTGTGAACAGACGAATATTGTCGTAATAGGCCATACCGTTATGAGCGGCGGTGCTCAGGTCTCCGAAATAGCCTAAAGCTTGTATCTTGCCGTTTCCTAGCTGAGGCTGGCTGTATGCATTTCCGATTTTCGCCTGAACGCCATTTATATACAAGGAAACGGTTCCGTCCGCCTTCACGTGGATCAATATGTTGTGCCATACGTCCGGCTCGAGGGTAATGTCCACAAATTCCTGTCTGTTATTGGCTACGCGTGCATCGATACGATCGCCGGTCTGGTACAGCAGAAGGTCATCGTATTCCGCTCCATCATAAGAGCCCCAAAGAGCAAACCCGTCCATACCTGCGCCCGTCGGGTACATATAGTGGAAGTTGATGAAATACTCATCCGAGTCGGGCGGCTGTACGGGTTTTCTTGCAAACCCTTTGGTGGATGTCATGGTACCGCATTGTATGGCATTCGGCTCCCCTGCCGAAAGCAATGTCATACCCGTTTCGGCGGAAAGGTCTTCGAGTATTTCCGGAACGTTTTGTTCATCGGCCATTGCGACGGTAGTAAAAACGTTGATAAGGAACACCGTTGCAAACAGGAAGGATCCTATTTTCATAAATCTTCTGCTTTTCGAGAAAACATTCATGCCCTATTCCTCCTTGTTGAAATTTTTGATGAAGTGAAAAAGAATCGAAGAAATGATCACAAACGATTACATTTAAAGAAAGAGAACCACCCCCTGTATTTTCTGATAAAGTTATATTTCTCCAATTATCTACGATACGTTCATAGTATCATTAAAATTGACGATTCGTCAATAGAAAAAGATTCTAAAATTTAATATTTTTCATGTTTTTTTACATTCATTTTTATGAAAAAAGCGTGAAAAAAAAGCGGTCTTGCTGCAAAATTGCTTAAGACCGCTTGTACGTAAACAGGAAGGAATAGCAAATCTTTGGTTTACAAGGAAAAGCTTAAGGGTATCGTAAATGCCGCACCTTCCTCAAAACGATAGGAGAATCCGTCTTTTCCGTTGACGCCGTTTTTGTATCCTCGAATAGGAGTTTCGTCGATAATGATTCGGAATTTTCCGTTTTTACCGGATTGTATGTCTTGGATTTGATAAACGGCGTTTCCGGGCCTCTTCGTTTCGATATAAATGTATCTTCCCAATAAATCGGGCAAGGACTTCGGCAGGGTGTTTTCCCGTATCGCTACGTCAATGTAGTTTATAGAGTCCGGATTCTTCTGAAAATCTACCGTATATCCTGTAACGGCGGGAACGGAAGCTTCCAATATCGTTTTCCCCTCCGCTTTGATATATTCCCCGCAGGATAAAAAGGCATGAAGGATGCGTCCGTCCTTGAATCGCACAAACCCTAAGCGTCCTTTGAATTCAAGCCCGTCCCGGACGGTAAACGACGTTTCTTCGTTAAGGGAGTGGAAAAGATAATCGACACGTCCGTCGGTTAATGTCACCTTTACGCAAACCGCTTCAAACTCGTCCACGGCGTCTTTGAAAGGCGCCTTTTCCACCGATCGAATCTCGGAATTGTCGATATACGGCTCGTATACGGAAACGAAGTTGCTTTTTAAATCCTCCCCTTGCCTTCTTCCTAAGTAATAGTAAAGGTAAGGAGGATTGCCGATTTTGTTTACGGGAGGCTGCCCTTTGGCGATAACGGTTCGGTCCGTTTCCGTGAGAAAATAGGCATCAAGATAGGGCTTGCCTTCCAACCCGGTTCTTTGAGCCCATGTATCTTTAATACAATATGTAAGCTTTACATATCCGCAAGGCTTTTCGGCCTTTGCCACGTCGTAAAGGTAATGGTACCCGTTTCCGCGGCCTAAGGAAAAGTCGAACATCACCGTTTTTCTATCTTTTCGCCGGCCGAATTCCGTGTCCTCTCCTTGAAGGGTTCCTTTCTTCTGAGGGATTAATTCAATGCCTTCGACCGAAACGTTACCCTCCCCTCCGTGGAAAGAAAGCTCGTGAGCGGATCCCCCTTGAACACGGAAAAAATCCGCCACATAGCCTTTCCCGGGGGAAGTTTCCACGGTGCACATTGCTCTTCGGTACATATTCGTTTGGTCGTAAACACTCGGGTCATCCGCTTCGATATATTTTACAACGGGACCGTCTTCGTATCCGATAGGATACCCTGCATAGTCCGTTCCGTTTTGGGCCGACAGGTCGACCATGACGGTATTGTGACTTATGGTATGAGAGGTCCATTCGTATCGTTTGGGGAATTGCTCCGCGTATTCCGGATAACCTAAATCCGGGGTATAGTTGATACGGTTGGCGATGATTTCAAAATTCATTTTGTCCATATGCCCGTGGCCTTTGGTCCTTCCGTAATACATATGAAGGTTTAACCCTCCGAGAAGATCGGACCGAAGGAATGCATTCC
>JAAYHZ010000354.1 GCA_012744235.1 Clostridiaceae bacterium | reverse complement strand
CGATCGGGTAATGCCAATGTCCCGGATAAACAATATCGTGATGTATTTCATCCGATACAATAATCACTTGATGTTTTACACATATATCGCCGATTCTTTGTAATTCTTCTTTCGTCCATACACGACCTACTGGATTGTGAGGGCTGCATAAAATAAAAAGCTTCACTTGATTTTCAACGATTTTTTTCTCAAAATCCTCAAAATCGATACCGTATCGCCCGTTTTCCAAAACCAAAGGGGAATTCACCAATTTTCGATTGTTTCTTGTAATGGCACTGATAAAGGGACTGTATACCGGCTGTTGAATTATCACGCCGTCGCCTTCCTTCGTAAAGGTTCGTATGGCAAAATTAATGGAGGGTACGACACCTCCGGTAGGCACAATCCATTCTTTTTCAATATTCCACCGATGTCTTTCGGCCATCCACCGGATGACAGCATTGTAGTAGCTTTCATCAAAAAACGTGTATCCGAATATTCCATGCTCCGCTCTTTTTGTCAAAGCCTCGACCACACTTATCGGAGACATAAAATCCATATCGGCAACCCATAAAGGAATCAAATCATCCCTTTGGCTTCTTACTTTCATACCGTCCCAATCCCATTTAATAGATCCCGTGTTTCTTCGGTCGTAAATTCGATTAAAATCCATAACATTTCGCCTCATGTAAAAAATAGTTTCATATATTTTGCATATAATAGAACATCTATATAACATATGCTCATTTAAAGCATTGTACCATAATATCGTTATATATTTCAATTTTCAAACTTACGTTTGGTATAATAAAGCTGTCCGAAATCTAAAAGCTTACCGATTTCGAATGGTTCTTTGTCTTTTGGTAAGCCTCGAAGGGAGATTGATTCTTATGATGACATCAAGAGAGAGGATATTATGTGTTCTTGAAGGTGGAATCCCCGATACCGTTCCTATTTCTCCTCGAATTGCTTATTGGCTGTTGGAGCAAAAAATGACCGACTTGGAATTAAAAAAAGTATTCGATTACGACCCCATTATCTGTGTCGGCTGCGGCTTGCCCGGAACATGGTCCGCCATTTATCATTACATGCAGAAAAACTTCCCCGATTCACCCTATTGTAAAAACGTAAAGCTGACGGAAACTTACGAAACCAAACCCGGTGATCCGAAGCAATACCTGACACGCACCTTCAAAACACCGGCAGGGTCGTTGACGGAAAAACTGGCTATCGCCCCCGGCGGCCGTGAATACGGGATGGCACCGAACCCTCATTATATCGAGCATATGGTCAAGGATCGGAGCGATTTGGAAAAAATGAACTACCTTCTCCTTGATAAAAAATACTTCCCGAAAGGAAAGCTGAAGCAAATCGACGAAAGCATCGGTCAAGAAGGGCTATATATGTTTCGTCCTCACCAGGGTGTTGATGCCATGCTGGCGGACACAATCGGCGTTGTCAATATGCTGCTTTTATACTACGACGACAGAGAACTATTAAAGGATGCCATTCAATTCTATCAGAACTTTTATAGAACCTATTTGGAATATACATTAGAGCAAGGAATCACCATGTTGTTCGAAGCTTGGTACAACGCAAGCTTAAGTACCGGCTGGTCGCCTGACATGTACCGTGAGCTCTTCCTTCCCCACATTCGCGACAACGTCGAGCTGACCCATCGCTACGGAGCCTATTACCATTTTTATGACGACGGGAAGGTTATGCCGGTCATCGAAGATCTTGCCGATGCGGGAATCGATATGATTACCACATTGACTCCCCCGCCTACCGGAGACGTCATACCCGAAATCGTAAAAGAAAAAATCGGGGACCGAGTCGTGTTAAGCGGATACGTGGATTTGGTTAAAATGCGATTCGGAACCGTGGAAGAAACCATACAAATGACGAAATATGCCATCGAAGCCATGACGGAGGGCGGAAGGTTCATACTCGGTACAAGCGATTCCATAAGAGACGGTACGCCTTTTGAAAATGTCAAAGCCTATTTCGAAACCGGAAGAAAGTACGGCAGATACAAATAGATAATCGGGTAGGAGACTACTCATTAATTGAGTAGCCGTCCTCCCACACCACCGTACGTACCGTTCGGTATACGGCGGTTCAACAAGAGTTCAATTTCTTAAGCAAGTTCAGCTATAAAGCCAGTGTAT
>JAAYHZ010000353.1 GCA_012744235.1 Clostridiaceae bacterium | reverse complement strand
ATTGAATACCATAAATTGGATTTTATTATGTCATTAGTGTAATTTTACGAGTGTAAGAATGAGCTTTTTGCAGTAGAATCAAAACATAATATTCAATCCGAACTTCCCTGTGAAAATACTATCGAATATGATAACAAAAAAATCCGCCTTGAGAGCGAATTTCTTGCAAAATATGATTCTCCTACGATTTTTTTCAAATATCAAATTGGCTGTAATAAAGGTTTGCATAGAAGCCTTCTTTTTTCAACAGCTCCTCGTGGGTCCCCTGCTCCACGATTTTTCCTTTGTTCATAACCAAAATGCAGTCCGCCTCGCGTATTGTGGAAAGCCTATGGGCGACCACAAAGCTCGTACGGCCTTCCATCATTTTGTCAAAGGCTTTTTGGATGTTGATCTCCGTTCTTGTGTCGACGGAGGAGGTGGCTTCGTCGAGTATAAGCATAGGCGGCGAGGTAAGCATGACCCTCGCAATGGAAAGCAGCTGCTTTTCTCCTTCGGAGATTTTATCGTTATCGGATACAAGAGTATCGTATCCTTTCGGCAGACGCCGAATGAAGCTGTCGGCACGAGCCGCTTTTGCCGCGTTTTCAATTTCTTCATCCGTTGCGTCGGGCTTTCCGTACGCAATGTTTTCTCTTACGGTGCCGGTCTTAAGCCAAGTATCCTGCAAGACCATTCCGTATGCCGAACGTAAGCTGTCCCTTTTGATCTTTTTAACGGGATATCCGCTGACAATGATTTCACCTTTATCTACGTCATAAAACCGCATTAGCAGGTTGATAACGGTTGTTTTGCCGCTTCCGGTAGGACCGACAATGGCAATCCTTTGGCCCGGCTTTACCGTCAGATTTAAATTTTCGATAAGCTTGATATCCGGGCGATAGGAAAACGACACATCCTTGATAACGACGCTGCCGTCCGGCCGGTCCAAGCAAACGGCATCCTCCGGATCCGGCGTTTGGGGTTCTTCGTCGATAATATCAAAGACTCTTTTGGCGGAGGCGAAAGCGCTTTGCAGCTCGGCAATGACGCCGGATATTTCGTTAAAGGGCTTCGTATACTGATTGGCATAGTTTAAAAAGGCGGAAAGCTGTCCTACGGAGATGGCTCCCTTAATAGCCAAAAGCGCACCGGCAATCCCTACGGAGGTGTATACGACGCCGTTGACAAAGCGGGTACAGGGGTTGGTGATGGAAGAAAAGAAGACGGCTCGTAGTCCGTGCTTTCGCAGGCGGGAATTGATCTCTTCAAACCGCTTTTGGGCTTCTTTTTCGTATCCGAAGGCTTTCACCGTCTTCAGGTTGCCCGTCATTTCTTCTACCAATGAAGTCAGCTCTCCCATTGTCTCCGACCGGAGCTTAAACATATGGTAGGTGTTTTTGGCTACGAAATTCGCCACAAACAAGGACAAAGGCGTAACCAAAACCACAATGACCGTTATCCGAAAGTCCATGGAAAGCATAAAGACGATGGTGCCGATAATGGTTATGATTCCGTTGAATAGCTGGCTGAAGCCCATTAAAAGGCCGTCGGAAACCTGATTGACGTCCGTAATGACCCGGCTTAAAAAGTCACCGTGCCGACCGGAATCAATGTATTTTAAGGGCAGGATGTGCAAGCGCTTGAAGGCTTGGATTCGAATGTCCCGCGCGGTATTATGGGAAACCTTGTTTGTGCATCGCTCCGCAAGCCATCTTGATAACGAGGCGAGAGCAATCACGATACCCAATCGGATCAAAAGAGGATAAAGCCCTTCGAAATCCACGTTTCCTTCGGACACAATGAGGTCCACGCCCTTTCCCACCAAAACCGGTGCATAAAGGGTCATGGAAACGCTCGCAATCGTAAAAAGAAGGGCGAATAGGAGCAAGTGCCCGTAGGGCTTTGTATATTTTAAGATTCTTTTTAACACTTTGTCGTTGTCCTTTTTCATGCTTTGCTCACCTCGTCTTCCGAAAGCTGGGACAAGCAAATTTCTCTGTATACAGGGCAGGAACGAAGGAGCTCCTCGTGCCTTCCGATACCTACCGGTTTTCCGTTGTCCAAAACCAAAATCTTATCCGCGTTTTTTATGGCGGAGGCTCGTTGGGAAACAATAAATACCGTCATGCCCTTTGTCCGGGTGGAAAGAGCCCTTCGAAGCCTTGCATCGGTGGCAAAATCAAGGGCGGAGGCGCTGTCGTCCAGAATCAATATTTCCGGCTGCACCGTAAGCGCCCTTGCGATGGTCAGCCGCTGTCTTTGGCCTCCCGATAGGTTCTTCCCGCCTTGCATGATCATAGCGTCCAAGCCGCCTTGCAAATCGTTCACAAAATCTTTCGCTTGGGCGATTTCCAACGCCTTATAAATCTCTTCGTCGGTAGCGTCCCTTTTGCCCCATTTCATGTTCTCCCGTACGGTTCCTCGAAACAGGACGGCTTTTTGAGGCACGACGGAGACTTTTTTTCGAAGCTCGGAGAAAGGATATTCCGTCACGTTTTTACCGTCGATGAGAACCTCTCCCTCCGAAGCATCGTAAAAACGCGGAATCAAATTTACCAAGGTGGTTTTACCGGAGCCGGTACCTCCGATGATGCCTACGGTTTCTCCTTTTCGGGCTTGGAAGGAAACATTCGACAAAGAGGCTTCCGTTCCGTTGTATGAAAAGGATACGTTTCGAAACTCCACCTTCGGAGTATCGGGATCCGAGGATGCTTCTTTTACATCGCTTACGCTTTTTTCCGTCATGGAGGGCTTCAGTGAAAACACTTCGTTGATTCGGATGGCGGAAGCGGAGGCTCTGGAAATGGTGACGATCAGGTTTGCAAGGGCAATAAGGGCCAAAAGGATCTGGGACATGTAGTTGATAAGGGCGATGAGCTCCCCTTGGGTTATGTCACCGATATCGACGGCGATTCCTCCGAACCGCAATACCGCAACAATCCCCAAATTCAATATGGCATAGGTCAAGGGATTCAAGGAAGCGGATATGTTCCCTACCCGAATTTGATTCTTCGTCAATTCGCAGGTCGTATCCTCAAAGCGTTCGATCTCGTCCTTCTGTCTGGAAAAAGCGCGGATAACCCGAACTCCCGTCAAGTTCTCACGGGTGATGAGGGAGACCGTATCCAGCTTGCTTTGGATGCCTTTGTATAAGGGGATGGACTTGGTCATGATAACGTATATCACGGCGGATATGAGGAGGGTCACCGCGAGGAAAATCAGGGTTAATTTTGCATGGAGATAAAAGGCCATTACAAAGGCTCCGATAACGATGAAGGGGGAACGCAAAAAGAGTCGCAAAATCAAGTTGACCCCCGACTCCGCATGATTGATATCGCTTGTGATTCTCGTAATCAAGGTGGAGGTTCCGATTTTATCAATATCGGAATAAGAAAGGCTGTGGATATGGGAAAACATTTCGTTTCGAAGGGCGGTTCCGAAGCCCAAGGCCGCTTTGGCGGCAAAATATTGGGCGGTAAGGGAACACACCAATCCCAAAAAGCCTAATAGGACCATGAAGGCCCCTCTTTTTAAGATAAAGGACGTATCGTTGTTCGCAATACCGATATCGATAATACTCGCCATCACCAAAGGAACGATCAATTCGAAGCAAGCTTCAAGAAATTTAAACAAGGGTCCGATGATGCTCTCTTTGATATAGCCTTTTAAGTATTTAATAAGCTTAAACACGCATGAGGTCTCCTTACAACTATGCCGTAATTATATCCGTTATATCATAACATGTTTTCGAAAAAGAGCAAAAAGAAAAAAACGATAGCTTCTATTCCGCTTTTTTAATTTCGATTCCCAACACCCCGAAGCGAAGCTGATCTTCTTTCGAATAGTAAGCATCCATATCCTCCGGTTTCGCGGTAATAAGCTCTTCATTTGAATAACCGCATTTTTCTAGGGGCAAAGCCCGGTACAGCTCCCGGAAGGAAGGAAAAGCGTGAAGGCGTAAAACGGTTGCGGCGAAGGTCTTCGAAGGATCCTTTGCATTCACGAAGGTTACGGTATCTCCCGTCATAACCGTTTTCCGTTTCATATCGTTTAGCCGAAGCTCGATGGTCTTGGTTCCTTCCTTCATTTTTTCAAACGGTTCGGGAGCCAATTTCATGGTGTGGGATACGGGTATTTTCCTATCGTACAAAAGCATTCGGAGTACATAAGCTTCCCGGAGTAAAAATTTGCTTTCAAAGGTTTGTCCAAGTCTCCAATCGGTTTCTTAGGCATCGAGAATATTCGGCCATTCGATCGCGGTACCGGATTCGATTTCACGACTTTGAAAGGATCTCAAAAACTCATCCTCTTCAACGGATGCGGTGTAGTAATAGGATTTTTGGTGAAAGATTTCGGAATGCGTATGCAGAGATTTTCGAATCTCGTGAATCATCCCGTATTCTTTTACGGAATCCGGGATGATTTTTAACCCGATTTCTTCTTGGGTCTCTCTTGCCAATGCTTCTAAAAAGGACTCCTTGTCTTCTACCCCGCCTCCCGGAAACTTGTAATAGCCTTCTTTTATATTTTTTACAAGAGCGATCCGGCTGCCTTTTATTACAATCGCTCTTACGGCGATACGTTCGTATCTTTCCCAATTCAAGTCGTAATTTTGATCATCAAAAATCGCCAATGTTTTCAATGCATGCTTTCCTTTCACGTTCCTATCGTCTTCATTTTCACTGTTGTTTATTCACGAATTCCGCAAGGCTATTATATAGCTCGTTTTTTATATAATTGGAGGTTCCCTCCTTGCCTCGTTGAAGACAGGCGTTTCCGTCTTGTAAAAACAGATAGTATTCGGAAGCCGTGCCGTCCCTATAGTTAAAAACCAAAAGATAGTACTCCTCCAATTCGCTTACATTCACATTCGGACGGAAGGAGGATTTGATCATATAGTCCATGAGAATGTCCTTGGCAAGCCGGATTCGGGCTTCGTCTTCTAACGATACCGAGGTTTTGACCTTCCCCTTTTCAAGGTAGAAGACCTCGTACAAAATCACGGGATCGGTTCGGCTGTAAAAGTCGTCCGGCACCGACCGGATTCCTTTATAATCCCATTCGCTCAGCCAATGATAATCGGCTTTGTACGCATCGCCATCGATTATCAAATAGGTATTGGCTCGATTGGCCACATAATGAACCTCGCCGTCTTTGGTTGTGATATAAAGGGTCATTTCTCCTCCTGCCGTGCTTTGGGGATTTTCCACAAGCCTGCCGTGGCTTCGGTTAATCCGTTGGACGATCTTTTCGTATTCCCAAGGCTCGAACCTTTTGTATCGATCCGATGCGGAAGAAGGGTGTACGATCAATTCGATGCTTTTTATATCCTCCGTCTTCAACGATTTTGCCCACCTTAAAGAATCGGCCTTGCCTTTGGGATTGAGTATCAGTCCGATCACAAGAGCCAAAGCCAAAACCGCTGCGGCAACGGCCCCTATGCCCTTTAACGGCTTATATCCCAACACGTTTTTAATCCTCCCCTTAATGTTCCCCTCGCTGAAAGAAAGAGGACTGCCGATTCGAATATACCTACCTGTGGCCAGAGACATCAACGTTGTTGCATAGGGCTTTTTAATTTGTCCGCCCTCTATTTTCAACACCTTTTCATCGCAGGAAAGCTCCATATCCCGGCACATGAAGAAAAATCCGATCCATACAAAAGGATTAAACCAATGGATGCATACGATCAAAAAGGCGAACGGCTTAATGATGTGGTCTTTTCTTCGAATATGGATATTTTCATGAAGGAGAATATACCTTCTTTCCTTCACAACCAATCCCTTTGGCAAGTAAATTTTCGGTTTGAAGATACCGAAAACAAAAGGAGTTTTTAGGCTCGGAGCCTCGTAGCAGTTCTCGCCGACTCCATATGCATGTTTCAGCTTATTTTTAAGAAGCAAGGAGGATACGATGACGTATGTAAGGAGCAAAAGGCTTCCGAGGATCCATATAAAGGCTCCGATTTCCGCGGCAATTTGAAGGGGATTGGCGCTTGCCGCTGCCGAAGGCTTCGGAAGAACACGATTCACAAAGGTATCCAAATCCTCAATACCGCTTTGAATTTTCGGCTCTTGTTGATAGACGATATCCGCCGGTGTGAGGGGGCTTCTTTTTGTATTCCAAGGAAAAAGGCTGAATACGCTTTCCAAGGAGAAAGGAATTAACAGCCGAAAGGCGGCGGCGCTCCATAAAGCATAGGATACGACCTTCGGAGCTTTTTTTAAAAAAAGCCTTGCCAAAAGCACGACAAGAATGACATAGCTTGCCGTTATGCTCATATTCAAAACCGTAAGAAAAAGCTCGCTCATATCTCATCCTCCTTATACTCGTCAATTAATTTTTTCAGCTCCTCCGCTTGTCGTCGATTAAGCTTTTTGGAGCTCATAAAAGCCGTCAAAAACATGGGCAACGAGCCTCCGAAGGTATCCTCCACAAAACGGATGCTTTGCTTGGCAATATACTCTTCCTTCGTCATAAGGGAGGAAACAACCGCGTCTCTATTTTGAAAAATCCCTTTGTCGCACAATTTTTTTAACATGGTGTAGGTGGTGGACTTTTTCCATTGCATTTTCTTTTCGCACAGCCTCACCAGATCGCCGGATGCAACGGGCTCGTGCTCCCATATCAATTCCGCAAATTTCATTTCGCTTTCCGTAAGCATATCCCGGATTTGCAACCTCCTTTTTAAGTCTATACCTTATCGACCTCTCGTATTAAGTCTACATGCCATAGTCCTATATGTCAAGAAGCTTTTCGGATTTTTCGGATATAAAATTGCCTGAGATTACGATGTATGGTATTCTGTAGAAAATATTTTCGGTATCGAGGGAACGAACGTGAAAAAGCAGCTGAACATATCTTGGGGACCCGTAAAAGACTCTACCGGCTATTTGTTTTCTTTCGCGAAGTCGCTGTGTGCGGCGGTAAAAAACAGCCCGTATTCCGAGAAGGCCGAGGACATCGTTGCAACATCCGGCTTTGCCTTCCGTATGTGGGTCAATGCCGATTTATGCCCTTCGGCTACAAGCATATGGGACTTTGAAATGCAAAAACCTTGGGTGGAAAGCGGCGGAATTCTTTGCGATTATACGGGACGCTATTGGGGGCAGGACTTCATCGAAGAAGAAAGACGGCTTCAAGCTTTGGAAATAATCAAATCTTCCATAGACAGAGGCATACCCGCCGTATCATGGAATGTCGGCGTCCCGGAATGGGGGCTTATCACGGGCTATGACGACGAAGCAAAGATCCTTGCCACGTTACCCGTAACCTCCTCTCAATACGGCCAAATGGCATACGAGGCCTTGGGAAAAGGCGAATTGCCGATTCTTTCGGTCTTAACCGTCAAGGGTGCTTCCGATAAATCGGAGGAAGCGATATTAAAGGACACTTTAAAAATTGCGGTCTGTCACTTAACGGGAAAAGAATGGTGCGAAAATGCCAAAGGGCTTTATGCGTACCCTGTTTTAATCAAGATATTTTCCGAAAAACCCGACCATGCCGCATCTTGGAACGGAGAATATTACCTCGGCACATACGCCGCATTAAAGGAGTATGCCTACTGGTACTTT
Source organism: Clostridiaceae bacterium (assembly GCA_012744235.1). Taxonomy (GTDB): domain Bacteria; phylum Bacillota; class Clostridia; order JAAYHZ01; family JAAYHZ01; genus JAAYHZ01. Next base: position 12,492 of record JAAYHZ010000353.1, on the reverse strand, counting down.
GAAAAGACGGGTTTGGCAAAGCTTGCGGATATATACAAGGCCGTGTTTTATGCTTGGACGGAAGCCTTTCGGTTAAAGACCGGGGAAAATGCAGCCCTTCCCGAGATAAGGGAAAAAATCGCTTCTTTGCTTTCTTCCGCATACGAAAACGAGCAAAAAGCGGTTGAAATCATGGAATCTCTCCTTGCATAGGCGGCAAAAATTTATCGTTTTCCTTTTCGTCCCACAAGAACGGACAAATCGACGGTGATTTCCTTGATTCGGATATCTTTCGGATCGAGTTTTTCGTCGACCTTGGTCCCCCATGTCAAGGGTGTCATTCGGATGAAATCCGGCAAAAGGTCCTCATCGACTTTAAATTGATAACGGATATCCCGATTTTCGATCACCTTTAAATGATTCGAAAAATATTCCGCTACTCTGTCACCGGAGTAGCGATTTTGATTATACAGGGCTTCTCTTAATTCCTTTAAATATTGCGGATTCGGAATCACCTTGATCACGATGCCGTCCTCGGACAAGATTCTTTCGAATTCCGGATAATTGGCGGGTGACAAAATGTTAAAAAGAATATCGATGCTTTCATCCGTAAAAGGAAGCCTTGTCAGATCGGCAACGGTCCATAGGATATTGCCGGCGGAGGCCGCCGCCAAATGAATGGCCTCTTTGGATATGTCGGCACCGATGAAGGTAATTTTGCTCTTTTCATCGGTCTTACGGTATAGAGCATGAAGATGGGACCCTTCTCCGCATCCGGCATCCAACACAAACGCATCGTTTCTTTTGTCTATATATTTTTCCAGAACGAAAAAAAGCGTATCGATGAGAGGATCAAAAAGGCCTCGGCTTAAAACCCTGTGTCTTGCTTCAAACAATTCCTTCGGATAAACGGGTCTTTTGGAAGACGTCAACAAATTGATATATCCGTTCTTGGAAATATCGAAGCTGTGCTTTAGGCTGCAGGATAAGCCGTATTCCTTTAGATGCATGGGGCCGCCGCATACGGGGCACTTGAATCGTCCTATGTTTCTTTTTATATTCTCCTTTGCGATATCTTTCTTTTTTATTTTCCTTCCGTCATCCATAAACAAAAAACCTCCGGTTCGATACCCTTATTGTATACCATCCCGGAGGTTTATAAAATCTACTTTATGTTATCTATCGAATCATCAATCGATACAAGACCTGCGCCATTTCCGCTCTTGTCATTGTCTTTTTCGGCATCAGCAAAAAGTCTTCGTATCCGTTGACAATGCCCGTTTCAACGAAAAGGGTCATGGCCTTATTCGCCCATGCATCGATTTGATCCGCATCCGTAAAGTCGGAAAGCTTCCTATCCGGTTTTTCTTGTTCGTTCGGAAGCCGCCCGATCCGATTCAACGCATGATACAGCAGCGTAAACATCTCTTGGCGGGTAATCGCTTTTTCCGGTGCAAACAGGTTGTTGCCCGTTCCTTGGGCGATACCCAAACGTTTAGCAGCCGCCAAGTAGCCGGTATACCAAGTATCTCCCGCATCCTTGAAGTTGTCCTTGCTATCCGCATCCGGCTCGATGCCGAAGGCACGCATAATCAAGGTTAATCCTTGCGCTCGCGTAAGGACGCCGGAGGGCCCGAAATAGCCGTTCCCGATACCGTCGGTAATTTTTCTTGCCGCGATAAACCTTACGGCGGGACCGTACCAAACCGTATCCTGTACGTCTTTAATGGATACGGGGTTAAAGGCTACGGCAAAACGGCTGAAGTGTGTCGTAATAAAGCAAACGGTGCCCGTTACGGAATCGTAAGAACCGTTGATGATAATTTCGATATTTCCTTTTTCATCGATATACCAAACCGTAATGCTTTCCGGATTCTTTTCTTCTTCCGCCGTTAAGACGTAAGGTATCGACACCTCTACGGGAGCATCCGGATTGTTCCAATCAACGGGAACACCGTCGATTGACAACGAAAGCGTAAGAATCGGCCGGTTCCCGACAGCCGCCTTCACGCCGTCCGGAAGCGTTGCCGGGTCGCCTTGGGAAATCGATATTGTTACGGTTTTTCCGTCCGTATTCTTCATATGAGACAGCATTCCCGAAGGAATCGTGAGGCTACCGTAGGGAGTATTTAGGGTAACGGATCCGTTCCCCGTTCCGGACAAGGCTTCAACCGGTATATTCAGCTCATAGGAACGAACACCCGGTATCGGCGGAATAGTTATTTCGACCTTTTGGTCGTCCGCAAGATCCTTCGGTTCCACAACGGCTTTTCCGTTCGTTATGCGAATCTCCACGATCCTTGTCGTACCGCCGACCGTGATACGGCCGTAGTAGGAGGGCGGGTATGTGACGGATTCTTCTTCCTCTTCCTCCTGTTCTTCCTCATCTTCGGGCTCCTGTTCGCTTTCGCCTGTCATAAATACCAGATAAAAATCTTCTTTTTGCGTATCGCCTTGGTCGTTTTCCACCGCACCGCGAGGTATCTCCAATCGATAAGGGGTATTTTTGCTAAGGCTTCCGACAGGTTGAATCGTCAGCATATCCCCTTCCGTAAAGGCTCGGATCGAAACCGTCTTCCCGTCTTCATCGTCAACAAGCTCTGTTAAAAGGATCGCCGAAAAATCGTGTCCCTTCACGATTTCTTGGTTGTATCGTAAGCGGATTTTTGCATTCGTTGCCACTTGCTCCATCCGATAGGCGGGGTAAGCCGATATGATCTCGGGATTTTTTGTCATCGTCGTAAACTCAATGCGGATCGGTTGCCGTAAAGCACGACCGTATGCATCCCCTATGGCGTCGGCCGGAATCGTTAACCGGTACCGAGCTCCGTAATTTAGCTCTTGCTTCGGTTTTACGGTTAAAATGTTGTTGTCAATCGTACATTCGATATCTACCGCATTGAAGGTATCATCCAAAAGCAGGATATTGTCAAAACCGCTTCCCTTTTCAATACTTCTATTAAAGGTAAGTATCACGGAGCTCTTTGTATCCACCTGCTCCTCACCGGGTACGATATTCATGCTTTTTAGCATGATTTCCGCAGGCTCCAATGTAAATTCCCGTATGTTGTTGTCCGTATCCTCTTCCTTCCAATCCTCAGGAAGCGAAGCCACGGCCTTTAAGCTCGAAAAGCCCCTCCCTTGGATCATGTAGGTGAGGATCGATTTTTCTCCGACCTCCAATGTTTTTATGGCTGCGGGTTCCCCGATGATTCCGCCGAATTCGTCTTCGAGCCAAACCCTCGCTCCGTCCAAAACGGTGCTTCCCAAGTTGGCTACGGTAACCTCGATCAGGTAATCGTCCGCCGCCGGGTTTTCACAAGAAACATACGTAATGGCAATATCCGAAGCGGCGATATCCATGATAATCCCGTTATTATCAAAATCCGTCTCTTCGGCGCCGTCAATCGTCCGAACAACGGCATACAGCCGGTATTCCGTCTTTTGCTCCGCTCCTACCGGCCATTCGATTTCCGCTTCACGGGCGGTATGGGCGGGCAGAAGATAAGGCGCGGTTTCGGAAAGCTTTGCTCCTCCTTTTTCCGGATCCCCGTCGTATAAGCTGACGGTGACATATTCCGCAAAGTCTCCCTCGTTTTGTACGGTTACATAAACGACGGTATTCGTTTTCGCCAAGGGATAAGGAACGGACAAAAGCATTCCCTCTTCCTTCGATAAGGCTACATCGTGAAAAGGAGTATATTCCGCCAATCGTAAATCCGTTTTATCGCTGATGTTTTTCTCATCGATCCATTCCTCCTTCCCGTCTACGGTACGAAGCTTGGCTTCGGTGATAACCTCCGATTCGGTAAATACAACGTAGAGCCTTCCGTCCTTTGAAAAGACGGTACGAAAAGCGTTCGTATAGGCATCGGAGGTTGCAAGAGCTTTTTTATCGCTCCACAGGCGGCGATTCCAATCGTAGAAGGATACGTAAAGATTGAGAGCCAAATCTTCCCCGCCTTGGGTGTAAACAAGAGCGATCAAGGGCCTTTCGTCTTCTTTTACCGTTAATTGATAGTCGCCTTGGATAAGATCTTGCCGCGACGCTTCCACGGGTTCTCCGTCCAATCCGATGCGGTAATACAGCCTTCCTTCGGAAAGCCACGTGATGAACCATTCGCCTTCCGTAAACACGGCCTTTGCGGCATAATCGCTGACGTCGTTTCGAGTCAGCCGTATCTTTTCGCTCCGGGCTTCTCCGTCGAATACGACGGCGTAAATTTCCCTGTCGGAAGCGGTTGCGTAATCGTGATCAAGGTCCGAGGTATAAAGGAGCAAGGCCTCTTCTCCCGCCATCACCAAATGAGTATCGAGGATCGTTCCGTATTCGTCGTCAAGGGCTTGCGCTTCGCTCCATACGCCGTTGCTCCAAACGGCAAAGTAGAGTCGATCTTCCGGAGCCTTTTCCTCGGTATCAAGGCTTGCATCCTCCGACTTGGTCCATACCAATAGAGCTTTTCGGCCGTCGGATACCAGCATAGGCGAGTGATCAAGCTTCTCGTCGTCGGTCAGGTTGACGAAAGCAGGAATATCGCCTCCCGCCCTATACACATCTTGGGTGACGGCGATTTCGGAAGCCTTCAGCATTTCTTCAAGCCCTTCCGCTTCGGATATGCCGTAGGCGATGTTATGCCATGCCATCAAAACCCCGTCCTCCGTCGCCGCCATAACGGGAGAAAAATCGGCGGACCCGTCATCGAAAGCAAAGACGGGCTCGCTCCACACTCCGTCCTTTTGCACCGATAGGCGAAGCTGCGTACGGTTTAGCGCATCCCTTACGGGATTGTCGTCGACCCATACCAAATACCGTTTGTCTTCGTTTTCGGCAAAGGCAAGCTCCGCTTCCGGATAGATGTTTTCCATTAAGGAGGACACGGCCGGATTTTCTTTGGCGGCGGATCCGAAAAGAGCCGCCTTCATGACGGAGGAACCGTCATCCGCCCCAAGCCAACGGGATTGTCTTTCCAAATAATCTCGCGGCAAAAGGGTAAATTCCGTATTGTTGTAAAGCGCCTTTTCTTCGGCGGTGTTCATGGCCATATTCAAGACGGACTTTGCTTTTCCGTTATCCCAATGAACGCTGTACAGATTTTTTTCGTATATGGTTCCGCTCCAAAGCAATGTTTTTCCGGTAATTTTCGCATTGACGGTAAAGTCGACACCGATGTATCCGGTAGGAAAATGGAATTCCGCCGGCAAAACGGCATGCAAATTGCCCTTGACCTTGTACGGACCGAACTTTCCGTCTACGGTAAACCCGGCATTCGGGTAAAGCCTTACAAGGCCCTTGTATACGTATTGGCCGTTTTCATCTCGTAATTCAATGTAGCCGTAGACGCCGGCTCCAACGTATACGCCGGCGGTAATCTCCGCAACAAAAAGGTCAAAGCCCTTATTCCATTTCTTCACAAAGCTTGTATCAAATTCAATATATAAATGCTCGATATTCCACTTTTCGGTATCCCATTCGTATTTGATAAACATTCCGCCTTCCAATTCGATTTGGAATTCGTAGCCCACAACGGTAATCTTTTTAACCTTTTTTATTTTCGTGTCCGTTTTGATTTTGGTGCTCGAGACGTAACCGAACCGGGTTTCAAAGTTAAGATTTATGCCTCCGCTATAATAGGGATAGCCTTCAAAGCTCGGCATACCGCCGCCTAAGCCGAAGTATCCTCCCTCCAATAAGGGGATGTCGTCAAAGGCTTTGATCACATCGCCCACCGGACCGTCAAAAACGGTCGGCCACTCCACCGCATACTGCCTGTCAACAATGGATATCTTGATTTTCTTTCCCAAGGCGCTCGGCACCGGTACCATCGATACGCCCGGGCATACTTCCCAACGGGATTTTTCGCCTTCGGGGGAAACCATTCGAATCCAATATTGCTCGTTGCCGGTTACCATTTGAAGACCCGGTTGGACCGTGATTTTCTGGACCTCCCGCGTACTGTCATGAGTATGGATTTGAATGACTCGAAAATCGCTTTCGCTTAATGTTTCCTTGTCACCCCATTCCACAAGGGCGATTTCGTAATAGCCCGGATCGTAACCTCCCCAATCGGACGCAACATTGAATATCAATTTTGTCGGAAGGCCTTTAAAGTACATATTGATGTAGTATTCATCCAGATCCGATTCCGTCGTATTGTAATCAATGCCGACAATGCGCACGCCCAAGCCGGGATGGTAGGGCATACCGGTAAATACGGAGGGGATATCCGTGTCCTTTCCAAGGTAAAAGGGAGCGTAGTTTTTGTTCCAATGCCATTTATCAATTTTCACTTCGTAATAAGCATTGGTTTTTAATGTCTCGCGAACGACATAAACAAAGAACGTGGAATCGCCGTAGGTGTACGTTTCCTTGTCCGCCTTCATCTGCTTGCCGTTCATGGTTATGTACACATAATTCGGTTCCTCGTAATATTCTCCTATATAGCTGTTATACAATCGGAAGCGGAAAACATCCGTTACCGAAGGCTCTTTGGAGGTCACAAGGAAGGACTGCCGTACCTCTTGCGGACCGTCGGGGCCTTCGTAGGTGAACACCGCCTCGAAAGTCGAATCGTCCCCGTACTCCGGTCTAAAGACATAGGTATAGACGGTATCGTCGTAATCCGCCGTAATGGAAATACTCCCGTCTCCGTATCCGCTTAAAGGACACAGTACGCCGTCCCGGTACAGCCTCACCCGGATTCTTTCGCCGTAAATAAAGAGGTTGTTCTTTTCCAGCAAAAGCTCAAACTTCAATTCCTGCGAGGAAGCGTTTTCCTCCGTCAAATCCAGCCGCCAAGGGGCACCCGAATCCTTCAGCCTCAATTGTACGCCCTGCAAATCCTCAATCTCGATGGTTTTGCTCGTACTGTAGGTGAACCCGTACTTATCCTTGACGACATAGGTGATCTCGTGTTCCCCGGGGCTTGAAAACGTACGATACTTGATTTGGCCGGAGCCCAGATATTCGCCGTCGACATACCATTCATGGATAAAGCCGCCGTAGTCCATCATACGGGCATAATTGATCCAAGCCTTCATATTAATGGTATCGCTGCTTAGCTTCACGCTTTTTCCCGTAATTCCCGTATCGGGAATGTCCAAATAGGAGGGCTCCGGGTCAAAGGGAAGCCTATCCAAGGACGTATAAAAAGTTATCTTGTGCCCGGTATTGGGCGCTCCGTTTGCGTTTCGAAACGCCCCGTCAGGGATAACCACGCTGTAGGGCAATTGCAAGCCTAATTCCTCTTCGGTCCTTAAAATCGCCTTGTTTCCTTTTACCTCTACGGTAAATTCAACGGGATCGTCGGCAAAATCAAGAAAACGAATGTCTTCAAAGCGTTCCGCGGCAGTCACCGGTTCATCGAATTGTATTTCCACGATGCCGTGTACAGGGGCATTGAAATCCCCGGCGGCAGGCGTTGTTCTTACGACGCGGGGCCCGGAACCGACGGTGAACCTTATGCCGAATCTTTCCGTTGAAGATTTGCCAAGAAGAATTCCGGGGCCGGAAAAAACATATTCGGTATTGGGCTTCAGGGTTTCTTTGGGAATGAATATGAGCTTTGTGTAAATACCCGTATCCAATTCATAAGGTGTATAAAGAGGAACCTCTTTTCCCGTGGAATCGGTAAGGGTAAACACAAATCCTTCCGTATCCGGCTGCTTTTCATAGACAACCTCGATATTGGGCTTTACGCTCACCCCGGCTTGTCCGTCCGAAGGATAGATACCGATAATCTCCGGAACGATGTCCGGCATGGTCACGTCTTTTGTTACAAATTCAACGGTAATTTTTTTGTTTTGGTTTCCAAAGCCGTTCTTCACCGCCCCTTCGGAGACTGTTAACCGATGGACCTTTTCGGAGCGTAAGATGGCATAATCGGCTAAGGATATCGTCACCGTATCTCCCGTTAAGGTATAGGTGATCGGAATGCTCCTGTTTTCGCAGGTCAGGGAAACCTTCGATTCGAAATTCTCCCCTTTTTCAAGGTCGTCGGAATTAAATCGAATCGTTAGGGTACGCAAAAGAGGGTCGACGTCCCTTTGGCCGTTTTGAGGATACGCGTACGCTAGCGTCACATCCTTCTTCGGCCTTTCTCCCACGGTAAAATTCAATTCGTAAGCTTGGGCCTTAAGACCGATGGAGTCGATTACGGCACCTTGGGGTATGACAATTCGGATATCTCCTGCAGGAAAAACGGAAACCGGCCTTATTACCAGCCTTTCGTCGTATGTGCCGACGTGAATCGGAACCTCCGCGGATCCTTGCAGGCATATGATTCCGTGGTCCGTTGCAAGGCGAATCCCCTCGCTGTAGACAACGGTTATGGAATAGGTATCCCAAGGAATCTCCGTACCGTTTTTCGGCACAGAGTATACGGCATATGGAGGACCGTTGTCGGGATATCGCAGCACAACATATTGAAAGTTAAGGACGGCGCTTTCCGATCCCTTCGTCACCGTTGCCGTAACGGAAACCTCTTGGTTTCCGCTTTCGTAAGGAGCGTAAGTGACCTTTCCTTCGTCGGTTATAAGGTCGGTTCTGTCCGAATGCCAGGTAATGACGGTATCGTGAGGGCCGGATACCGGCCAAGAAAGGTCCTTCGATACCGCGTAAGCCGACGGGTTGTCCCCTAGGGTTCGGTAGCCGGAAAGCCATTTTACCGCTTCCTCGATCGCATCCTTGTCGTTGTATTCCTCTCTCATGACGGTAACGACAAAGGTTTTGGTCATGGATACGGTGCCGTAGGTTACGGTAGCCGTTAACGTAATAACGGGATCCTGGGGGGCATAAAATTTAGGTCTTTGCACCGTGCCGTCAAGGGCGACAAAGCCGTGATGGCTTGATTTCCAATAAATTCGGCTTCTTGGATGCCCGGATCGATCGGGACCTTGGCTCGGAAAGTACAAGGAATTCGTCACATGATCCAAAGAAGGGTTGCCGTTTTTAATAATCTCTTCCGTCAACCGGTTGTAATCCATTTCAACAAGCTCTCGGTCCGTAAAGGGCCTTTTCAATACCTTCACGGTATAGGTTTTTTCCTTCGAAGCGGTGCCTTTTCGAATAACGGCCGTCAGAACAACCTCCTTGTCGCCTTCCGTCCACAGGGGTCTTGTCACCTTTCCTTCATTGGAAATCATGTCTTCGTTATCGGAGTACCAGAGGATCTCGCATCCCTTTTCCCCCGTTATAGGCAGGTACAAATCCCCCGTTACCGTATTCAAGGAGAAGTTTTGATTTAAAATGTCTTTTTCCTTTCCTAAAAGCCATTCGTAATCCGCAAGAACCGTTTCCATGTCCTTTTCTTCTTGTGTCTGCTCCAAAGCCTTCACGACCAGGATAAATTGCTTTACCAAAGGATCTTCGTCTCCGCACGTTACCGTCGCGGTCAGGATAACGGCTTTGTCTTTTTGGGTATAGGTAGGCCTTTTCACCCCTCCTTCCTCGTTTACAAACTCGGGCTCCGAGGATTCCCAGACGATGGAGCTTCCGTTTGCCCCTTCCGTCGGAAGAAACAGATCCTTCGTTATATGATCCCGGTCGGTGTTTTCATTTAAGATCAAGTCCTCCATTAACCCGGTCCAATCCTCCGTCAGCTTTTCTTGGTCCGTTTTCGGACGCGCCTTTACGGTTACCGTAAAGGTCACCGTGGCTATTGCATCTCCGCTTGTTAAAACGGCCGTCAGCACAACGGTTTTATCGGCTTTCGGCAAAACCGGCCTTGTTACCTTACCCCATGTGTCGATAACGGAGGAGTCGGAAGACTCCCAAGAAATAACACTTCCGTCTGCGCCGGTAACGGGAAGAGCCAAATCCTCGGTCACTTGGTCAAGACTTGCATTACGACCTAAAATGACGGAAGGTTTTAGCCATTCGGCATCCGCTTCCGTTTTTTCTTCGTGGGTTTGGTCTTTCGCTTTAACGGTAACAAGGAAGGTTTTTGTAATCGGTTCTTCATAGTCAACGCTTAAGGTGGCGGTAAGGGTAACGGCTTTGTCCCCCTTGCTAAAGGCGGGTCTTGTAACCGTACCGAAAAGGTAGATCGTGTCCGTATCGTCGGAGGTCCAAACGATTCGACTTCCGGACAATCCGTAGGACGGAAGGTTCAAATTCGATACAACCTTCCCGAGGCCTTCATTGCCGCCTCTGATGACATTCTCCGTTAACCAAGCATAGTCGGCATTAAGAATTTCCGCATCGGACAGACCGACGGCTCGAACAAGAAAACGGAAAGTCTTAGAAATCGGCGTTTCCTTTCCGCTTTCCAAAACGGCAATGAGAACAACCTCCCTGTTCCCTTCGCCTTGCAAGGGGCTTGTAACCGTTCCTGTTAATGAAACGGTGTTTTCGCTGAAGGAGGTCCAAAGAATCGTGCTTCCGTTCGGCCCTTTTTCGGGCATATACAAATCGGTTACCACATGGTCCGGTCCGAGATTGCCGTTTAACACCAATTCCTCCGTCAGCCATAAATCGTCCGCCGAAAGGATGTCTTCGTCTCGTACCTTCACTCGGGCCGTGAAGGTCTTTGTCGTTTTGATATCGTTGCTTTGTATGAGGGCGGTTAAAAGGACCTGCCGATCTCCCGCAGCTAGCGAAGGGCGTGTTACATTTCCTTTCGTATCGATAACGGAGGGATCCGATGACTCCCAAGAAATGACGCTTCCGTAAAGCCCGGCTTCAGGCAAGTTGATGTTCTCCGTCACTCGGTCCAAGGAGTCGTTTCCGGTACCGCTTAAAAGACGAGCCTCCGTAAGCCACAATTCGTCTTCCTCCACCCGTTCCTCATCCGTCATACCTTTTGCTCGGACGGTGACATAGAAATCCTTAATGTCGGTAAAGCCGTTTCTGAAGAAATACGCGGTCAGAACGACGAGCTTATCCGTATCCGAATAGCCGGGTCTTGTCACTCGTCCGTCCGTATCGATAACGGAAGGATCGGAGGATTCCCAAGAAATCGAGCTTTTGTAATAGCCCTCGACAGGAAGGTACAAATCGGAGACAACCCGGTCAAGGGACGTGTTTTCATTGCGGATCACTTGGTCCGTCAGCCAATCATAGTCCGCTTTCACAATCTCCATTCCCGATGGCGACACATAAATCTCAAAGCTCCTTGTTCGCATAAAGGCGCCCTTCACAATATATGCCGTCAAGCCTACCCTTGCGTCCGGCTCGCCCGGCAGAGGGTGATTTACGGTTCCGTCATCGGAAAATACGTCCGGATTGTCCGAATGCCAAATAAATGTACTTCCGAATTCACCCGAATCAAGAAGAGAGAAATAATCGAGATGGCCGTAATCGAACCTTGTCATGTCATAGGCCAAATACCATTCGTCCGCCGCTACGGCGGCTTCGTCCCAAATATTTAAATCATTGGCAAATTGCCAGCTTGTAATCTCGCAAGCATTCCCTGCGGAATCCAAGGACCCTAAAAAGCCTGCATAAACTTCTGTTTCGGTTAACATTTCCGAAAGGTCGATATCCGCGTAGTAATGGTTGTACTCGCCCGAGGGAGCTTCGAAAATCATTTCGAGCCGTTTGTTTTCTCCGTCGTATCCGATCCATACATGATAAAGATCCGATATCGGCTCTCGGGCATCGCCTATCTCTCTTCCATCGAAGGCGCAATCGAAGGTTCCGTTTGCGTACATCACATAGCCCAAGAAGCAGCGATCCGCCGCGGATGCTCGTGCAACCTTTGCTATGATTTCTCCGGAATCCGTGTAATTAAAAACAAAGGCAATGCATAAGCTCGGGGATACGCTTTCATCGTAAAATCCCGTTGCGGTTTTGGTGTTGTCGATAGGCTGCAGCGTAAAAGAAAAACCGCCTCGGGTTCCGTCTTCAGCCGTTGCAGGAGAAATATTTCGAAAGGAGAAGGCTGTACTGAAGGAAAGATTCTCATCCAAGGCGATTTTTTCTTTTGTAAAAACGCTCTTGCCTTCAAGACCGTCGTTTTCAAACCGGATGGCATTATTATAGATAATCGATTCGCCGTTTAATTGCAGGCCTTCCGTATCCGAAAAATCATCAAAACGGATGGCTACGCCGGGCAAAACGCCCTCGGCAAAGACAGACGGCGACATATCCAAGTCCATGACCGGTACAGGCAGACCGTTTAAAAGAAACAACAGGGAAAGAACAATACCGATAATCCTCTTATGTATTTTCATGACGTCCCCCTATGTGACCCGAGTTGTGTATGACGCGACACAAAAGATCTTGTAATGAAATGTTTCGCCAAAGAAGACAAAATATGCTATAATTTAATTAAGATCTTTAGTGACTGCAGTCACATACTGTAGTCATCATACTGCTTTTGTACGATCAAGTCAATATATTAGAGATAGGATAAATGAAAAATGAATAAGAGAAAGCTGCAAGCCATCGAAACAAAAAAGAAGTTATATGAAGCCGCTCGCCGTTTGGCACATGAATATGGATTTGAAAATGTCAGCGTGGATGCCATTGTGGAGGCGGCGGGAGTATCGAAGGGGGCCTTTTATGTTCACTTT
>JAAYHZ010000352.1 GCA_012744235.1 Clostridiaceae bacterium | reverse complement strand
GGCCAATACCTTCATACCCAGAGCATTGCCGTATCGTGCCATGATCTCGCCTAATCTTCCGTAGCCGATAATCCCTAACGTTTTACCGAATAACGTGTTGCCTCGATAATCTTCTCGGCTCCATCGGCCTTCCTTTACGGCATCAAATGCAAAAGGGATTCGCCTTACCACCGACAGCAATCCTAATGCAAGCTCCGCCGTGGAAGGAATGTTTTTTAGAAAATCGATATCGTTTTTAATGGACAATACGGCTATGCCGTTTGCTTCGGCGGTTTTCAAATCGATATGATCCGTTCCGGTGGTGGGTGTAGCAATCAGTTTCAGGTTTTTCGCTTTTTTCAATATATTCTTATCGATGTTTACCGAAAGATTCGGAAGAAATATCCGGTATTTTTCGATATTGGCGAGAATCTCTTGGTAATCCCAATCCGCATAGTCTACGGTTCCTATGCTTTCCAGTACCGCTTTTGCTTCCATTGCAAAGTCGGGCATGCCGTTACACAGAATTTTTATCTCCATTCATTCACCTTCATTTCACATTTCGCGGGGACGGTTCTCATATTATTGCAAAAGAAAGGATATGGGCATGTTTGTCATTTCTTTGGAATAAACATGCCCAAAGCATTTGCTTAATTTAACGATGCGTAGTATTTAAACTCTTTTACCTCGTCCTTGTTCATAAACTCAACCAATTTTTCCAAACCGGCGGCATACAATTGCTCGATGTATTGCTCCCATTCGGCGTCCCAATTGGCAATCTGTCCCTTGTTCATTCTGTCTATAAACTCGTTTCGAACTACCGTAATTTGAGGATCGAATTCTTTGTTCAGAGCGTCGAATGCTTGGTATTGCTCCGGAGTCATCGTTGACGCATCAAAGAGCTTATCCGGTCGGATCCAGATGTCTTCGTTGTAGTAACCTCCGTGATCTTCCCACCACGCAATCCATTGGACGATAAACGGAGTCCAGTTGCGGAACGCTATGGTGTCACCGATGAAGTTTTGGTTACCGAATTGTCCAAAGCCGGCCGAACCTAAACCTGCATATTTTTTCGGTATTGTGGCAGGGTCGTTATATACCAAAGGACTTTTGAAGGGTTCGCCGACCCATTTGTAGTGAACGTTCTCAATGCCGGCTTTGTATCTTAACCAGTTTTCTCCGAAATGGGAGTATTCCAAAAGCATAAGCAGCCTAATGAGTTTTGCATCCGGAATGTTGCCTACTACATACTCATAGAATCTCCATGCCATATTGGCATTTGGTTGGAATTTCCCATATTCACCTTGTGGAACGGTGATAACGAAAGTTGCGTCCGGATCGGATTTGAGAAGTATGGATCCCGGAGGGAAGTTGGAGCCGTCGTTACCTAATACTCTGTCCGGATCCCATATGTTATTGTATCCGTTCATTCCCAAGCTTATGACATCCAGTAAAGCCAAGCCTTGCGGTAATTTTCGAATATATCCTTTTTCCTCCATCTCCGAGAAGAACCGCAAGTAATCTTTATACGGGGTATATGCGTAGTAAGGAACATAGTCACCGGTAACAGGGTCCGTGTAGTAATTAGCGGTACTGTTCGAGCTGACGCCGAACATCCAAGATAATGCGTTGTAATCTTGGGTAGACGGCCAATGCTGCGACTTTCACACCAAGGTCGGAACGGTGCGGTATCCTTCCGCCAAGGTTCATGACTTGTTTATGCCCCAAAGCCGAGGATACGGAAGGTTTTTAGCCAAACATGATGCGCCGGTTCTTGCCGTGGAGGAAGCACATAAAAGAGGGATGGAAATCTACGGCTGGTGGCGAATGAACAATTACAGCCTGAATGTCGTACCCGAATTTTGGAAAAAGCATCCCGAATACCATGAAAGAGGACCCGACGGCAAAGAAATACCGAAATTGTGCTTTGCCATACCCGAGGTTCGAAGGTGGAAGATCGAGATCTTGAAGGAGGTCATTGAACGAGGTGTTGACGGAATCGTCTTGGGTGTTTTAAGACATCCTCCCATGTTGAATTACCATCCGGTTTTGACGGAAGGGTTTAAAGCCAAATACGGGGAAGAACCGCCGAAGCTATTCGAACCTCCTGCGAATCCTGATGAATGGACATTGAAGTGGCTTTTTTATCGTGCCGAATTTTTAACGACTCTTGTACGAGAATTAAGATACGAGATGGAAAGAATGAAGAAAGGCCATCTGAAGCTTGCGGTTTGGATTCGTCCTTCCTGCTATTTATACGACGGAGTGGACTTGGATACTTGGCTGGAGGAAGGCTTGGTCCATGAGGTTATTGTTTCGGCATACCGCGGCGACGAATTACCGGGACCTTTGGAGCTGCAAAAGAAAATACAAGAAAAAGCGGAGTTCCATGTGGAAATCCTAGGCACGGATACGGAGGAGGAGCGAATCAAAAGTAAGATCGCTTCCTATGCCAACCGAAACGTTGACGGAATATGTATTTATGAAAGTAATTTAGCTGTCACTCGCCCTCTTTGGAGGGAATTGATATCCAAACTATGGGGTGAGAAAAGGAAAGAATAAAAATTTATAGCGAGAAAAGAGTTAGGCCGTTACGTACTCTTAGGCATTCTAGAGCCTCCATAATCTTCCACTGCACATTTTCCGGTGCAGTCTTTTTTATGATTACCTACAGGTTGCATCGAATATGGAGTATAATTTTACACAGAGGCAAAATATCCTACCTATAGGCGGTGAAGGAGGAATCGAAGATGGTAACTTGGCGCGATAGACCGGAGGATTTAAAAAAGGATGTTTATATACTGCGGGAATTGGGGAAACAATACGCGGAGATTGCGTCGGATCCCCGGCATACAAAAAATATGGAGAATTGGAAAAAACACAACTCATTAAAGCCCGTCAAACCCATGGTATATATCGACCAAATTCCATGGCATGAACTGAGCATCCATGACGAGTTGACCTTGCGGTGCAATCATCCCTACTTAAAAGGAATCGAATGGCAAATCCGAGAAACGCTATATCGGTGGAAGCGTTTTCCCTGCGATATGGTCGTCCTTCCGTATATTCAAGTATCGAAAGTTGTCCGGCAAACCGATATCGGAATTGCTCCCATAACACAGGACAACGGCTATGCCCAAACGCATCTTTACGTAGATCAAATCCGTAACGACGAAGAATTAAGCCGTATTCGAAATGTTCATGTGGAATATGAGGAAGAAGAAACAAACCGGCGTCTTGAGCTTTTGGGTAATATTTTCGAAGGCATTTTACCGGTAAGGCTTACGGGGCATCAGCTATTAATGAACATTTGGGATAAAATCAGTCAGCTTCGTGGTGTGGAGCCTTGCTTGTATGACTTTATTGAACGGCCGGACTTCTTGCATCGTATCATGTCAAGATTCGTTGACATCGCCATGGACCTGGTTGATCAATACGAGTCCTTGAATTTATTCGACGACCGATTGCCCTTGTGCCACTGTTCCTATACCTTCACGGATGAGCTGAAAGGGGAGGATTACGACCCGAACCGGATAAAGGCAAAAAACATGTGGGTCGCCGGAATGGCTCAGCTTTTTTCATGCTGTTCCCCCGAAATGCTCTATGAATTTGATATTAAGCATGTAAAAAGAGTATACGACCGATTCGGCTTTGTCTATTACGGATGCTGTGAACCGCTGCACCGTTGCATTGGGTACATAAAAAATATCGATAACGTCCGAAAAATATCCGTAAGTCCGTGGGCGGACGTTCATATCGCAGCGGAGAATATGGGGAAGGATTATATCATGGCGAGAAAACCGAATCCCGCCTTCTTGGCGGAAGATACTTTGGCGGAGGATGCCATAAGACAGGAAATTCGAGAAACCTTGGACGCATGTGCAAAAAACAATACGCCGACGGAATTCATTTTAAAGGATATTACCACGGTTCGAAACGACCCGTGCCGACTTACCCGATGGTACGAGATCGTAAAATCGGAGATCGAATAGCTTCCGGAGGAGAAAACGGTGCTTGGCGGATTTTGCTTTTTTGCATGTACCGTTTGTGATATAAATAAAGAAAAAGACAGTAAGGAGTATAAGGATATGAAAGTGTACATTATGACCGATATGGAAGGTTGTGCAGGGATCATCAACCGTGCCGATTGGGTCCTGAACGATTCCAAGTATTACGAAGAAGGCAAAATCCTTCTTACGGAAGAGGTGAACGCTGCCGTCGACGGTTTGTTCAGTGCGGGAGCCACCGAGATTTTGGTTGCGGACGGCCACGGGTACGGCGCCATCAACTTGATGAAATTGGATCCTCGTGTTCGTTTGCAAAGAGGTTTTCCCGATCCTTGGCCCTTCGGCTTGGATGAAACCTTCGATTGCATGTGCCACATCGGCCAACACGCAAAAGCCTCTACGGAAAAGGCTCACATTTGCCATACGGGAAATCACTACGTTATCGACCGGGCCATCAACGGCGTGTCGGTAGGAGAGTTCGGGGAAATGGTATATTGTGCCGAAGAATTGAAGGTAACCCCGATTTTCGCCAGCGGAGATTTGGCTTTTACCAAAGAAGCGCAAGATCTTGTAGAAGGAATTGTAACCGTCTCGGTGAAGGAAGGATTGATGACCGGAAAAGGCTTGGATAAAACATTCGAAGAAACCATAAACCGAAATATCGCCGCCATTCATCTTCACCCCTTAAAAGCGAGAGAATTGATTCGAAACGGTGCGTATTCCGCTTTGAGAAAATTCATCGAAAATCCGGAAAGCTTTAAAATTAAAAAGCCGATTCGGCCGCCCTATGAATGCATTACCCGTTATCGCCCGGGAAAAGATCGTTCGGCTTGTACAACGGTACAACGACATGAAAACAGCGTGATCGGACTGTTAAACGCCAAAGCCGAAAGAACAGAGGGTGTGGACTTAAGCGATTTGCTGTAAAGATCATATCAAAAAGAACGTATAACCGGACCGGCAGGTTGTCCGGTTTTTTGTGTTTTCATAAAAACCTTCCTCGACCATATATTTTAATAGGTTGTACAAGCTTAACCATATTAAGGTGACGGGAGAGGGGAACATGAAAAAATTAATAACGGTGGAGATTGCTTTTGTTTTGGCGATTGTATTGATTCCTTTTTTAATGTCCAAAAGCTGCGGTACGGTGTCGGAGGACAAAACATATGTGGATATAAAAATCAAAGTATGGATGCATGAAGAGCAAAAAGTATCGGAGATGGATTTGGAGGAATACATAAAAGGCGTGGTTGCTGCGGAAATGCCGGCAAGCTTCGAAGCGGAGGCCTT
Organism: Clostridiaceae bacterium; assembly: GCA_012744235.1. Classification (GTDB taxonomy): domain Bacteria; phylum Bacillota; class Clostridia; order JAAYHZ01; family JAAYHZ01; genus JAAYHZ01. Next base: position 2,087 of record JAAYHZ010000352.1, on the reverse strand, counting down.
GAAGGCACAAGCCGTTGCGGCGAGGACCTACGCTGTTGCCCGTCTTTTGGGACTGTATACCCCCAAGGACGGCTACCATACGGATACGCCGATTTGCACCGATCCCGCTCATTGCCAAGGATATAAGACAAAGGAGCAAATGACGGAAATACATTGGGGTAAGAGGGCGGCAAATCGGTATTGGAAAAAGATCGCGGAGGCGGTGGAGGAAACGAAAGGTTTGGTTATTACCTGTAACGGAGAAATAGCAAATCCCGTATACCATTCCAATGCCGGAGGCAAGACGGAAAGCGCATTGGATGTTTGGGGAACACCGGTCTCCTATTTAATCAGCGTACCCAGTAAAGGAGACCTATACAGCCCTACATTGGATAATAAGCATGAGTTTACGCCGGATGAAATCCGGGAAAAAATCAAGTCGGATCCCGATTACGCCGACTTTGCTCTTTCGGATAACCCCAAAGACGAAATCGAGATTATTGACTACACCGACGGCGGAGGAGTAAAAACCCTTCGTTTGGGCAACAAGGAGTTTAAAGGAACGGAAATTCGGAAATTACTTTCATTAAAATCGACGAAATTTACCGTGTCCATAAATGACGAAAATATGATATGCTTTTTGACAAAGGGCTCCGGGCACGGCGTGGGTATGAGCCAATGGGGAGCGAACTATCTTGCAATGAACGGAGGAACCTATATCGAAATTCTCGAGCATTATTACAATGGAATTATTGTGAAAAAGTACCGGTAATATGTATATAAATAGAAAATACCGGCAAAAATACATATACGGAGGTGAAGTTTAATGAGGTTAGACGAGAACAAAGACTTCAGACAAAAAGTTTCGGAATTCCTTGAGAAGAACGGATTTTTTGTAGCCTTGGGTATATGTGTTGTAATCATAGCGGTAGCGGTATTTTCCATAAGGAATAATCAACCGGAAGAAGAAGACCGGAGTTTGGAAGCATCGGAAACTTCGTATACGGATGAAGTGAAAGGCAATGTAATCGACGACTTTCTTGTTTTAAACGAAGGGTTGCCCGATGTGGTTGACGGTGAACCGATAGCCGGTACGGACAACGAAGCGATTCCGGTTCATGCCGGTACGGAAGCTTCCTCGGTTACCTCTTCGATGGAATTTGTAATGCCCGTATTCGGCAGTGTCACGTTCGACTACTCGATGGATCAGCTTACTTACTCGAGAACCTTGGAAGAGTGGCGAGTTCACAGCGGAATGGATATTGGAGCTACGATCGGTACTCCCGTAGCTTGTGTCGCGGACGGTACGGTTACGGACATTAAGAACGACCCCGGTTTCGGTTTTACGGTTATCGTGGACCATGGTAACGGATACAAAACCGTTTATGCGAATTTGGCAAGAGAAGCCATGGTGGAAGTGAACCAAATCGTTAAGGCCGGTGAAGTTATCGGTGCTGTCGGTGATACGGCATTGTTCGAATGTGCGGAGGAATCTCATTTACATTTTGAAGTATGGCAAGACGGTAAAGTCGTAGACCCGAAAAACTATTTACCCATGGAATAACAAAGATGAAGGGAACGGATGAATTTATCCCCCCGGAAAAAGGCAGACAGTCTTTACATTGTCTGCCTTTTGTCGTTTTAAGACAAGTCGTCCGACTGCTTGTTCTATCCGGATATGCCCTTGAATATATTTTACTGTGTAAAAATACCTGTTTTAAAAAAGGAGCAAACCTATGGATAACGGCAGATATTTATTGAATCGAATCATTCGTTTTTTCTTAATTGTATCCTTTGCCTTTTTAGGTACACTGGTATATATGCTGGAGGACAGTACCAAACCGGAAATACTTATGGGGGTTTACAATACATCCTACGATTCGGTGAGCTTCGACCATGAAATCCCTTATCTTTTTTCCGACAGCGTCGTTCCCGTTTCCATTGATTCTGCCGGTAATCGCAGTTGGGGAATCAAACGCAACAAAGGAGCCTTGCCGGACCCGGATCCGGGCAGCGTGGAGCTTTTGGAAAAGCATAACGGCGTGTGGACGGGAGATACAAGTAAAAAAATCATATATATCACCTTCGACCAAGGATATGAAAACGGC
>JAAYHZ010000351.1 GCA_012744235.1 Clostridiaceae bacterium | reverse complement strand
TGGAAGGACCGTCCACTAAAGCCGGTTCGAATATAAAACCCCGAATAAGCAAAGCAATAACGATAGCCGCTAAAATGGCTTTGATCCATTGCCAAACTTCATTAAGGACGCTTGTTTCTTTATTCTGGTTTAATTTGTCTTGAATTTCGTCCATTTTCATCCTCTTACTAAAAACAAAGGGACTCAATTGTCCCTTTGTCTGTCGGATCATACCGTATTTTACTCTTCAACCGTTTCCGTTGCGGTTGTAACGTTCGCCGTGTCATAAACCATTCTTTCGGCAACCTTTGAAGCTTTACCGACACGGTCTCTTAAATAATACAGCTTCGCTCTGCGAACCTTACCTTTACGAACGACTTCGATTTTGCTGATTTTCGGCGAATTGATCGGGAATGTCTTTTCTACGCCTACACCGTAAGACATTCTACGAACTTTGAAGGTTTCGGTTAAACCTTGCCCTTTTCTGGCAATAACGGTTCCGTCGAAAACCTGAATTCTTTCTCTGTTACCTTCTTTGATTGTTAAGTAAACCTTAACGAAATCACCGATATCCATTTGCGGTAAGTCCGTTCTGATTTGATCCTGTTCAACTAATTTAATTAAGTCCAATGTTCCTTCCTCCTATATTGGCACGTTCATATATTCTGCGCACGCAAATACAGCGGAACGCCCATAATGAATTGTATTATAGCATATGTTTTTTCGTATGTAAACCGGATTTTTTGCTCTTTTGCTTAAACAATCGATGTTTTCCAAAGAGTTCATCCGTTTTCTTTCATATTTTACTTCCTATTAACATTTATTCTGTAAACATTATGATACAATAAAAGTAATGAATGTTCCTTTGCCCTATCTATTTTAGGATGCCGATTGCTCGCTGTCAAGGAAGCGAAGGAATTTTTCTAGAAAAACGTAACCAATCGGAGAAATCTTTCGAGAACGAAAAATCCAAAGCGTGTGGTAACAGATACGGAAATCCCGCTTAATTTCAGAAAGTTCCGACGTAATCATGACAGGAGTATAGAAAATTTGGATTTACGGCAGGGAAAATATTTATATAAAAATATATGGAACGCGTTTAGGTGAGAATAAGTATGATATTCGGAGATCCGATGTATAGAAAAGTGTGTAAGGTTGAATTTACTTGATCAATCATGTATCATTTTACTTCGTACGCAACAACCAAAAATGAATGTTCATATAAAGAGATAATTTTAGAAATACATAAAACGGTTGTTAATTCAATTTTTGTGTGGAGGAGTGTATGTCATCTATGATGGAGACTTTGCTGGGATTTGCCGGTGGGTTGGCTTTGTTCATCTATGGAATGAATCAGATGGGCGACGGTTTAAAAAAGGTTGCCGGCGAAAAAATGAGAAAGATTCTGGAGGTTCTTACAACAAATCCTCTGATGGGTGTTTTTGTAGGGACGGTGGCAACCGCCATCATGCAAAGCAGTAGTGCTACAACGGTAATGGTGGTAGGCTTTGTCAGCGCACAGCTGATGACCTTGCCGCAAGCCATCAGCGTCATTATCGGTGCCAATATCGGTACGACCGTAACGGCTCAAATTATCGCTTTTAATATCGGCGATTACGCCTATTTATTCGCCGCTGTCGGTTTTTTTCTTTCCTTTGCAAGTAAAAAACGAGTTGTAAAAAACATCGGGCAAACCGTGTTTTCTTTCGGTGTTCTTTTTATAGGGCTCAATATTATGT
>JAAYHZ010000350.1 GCA_012744235.1 Clostridiaceae bacterium | reverse complement strand
ATCCCATCAGGCAAATGAACAATTTGTCCAAGATCATTGCATCGGGAGAATATACAAAAAGATTAAAAATTACGACGAAGGACGAAATCGGCGAGCTGTCGGAAAACTTTAATAAAATGGTGGATGCCTTGGAGAAAAACGAAACCATGCGGACACGATTCGTTTCCAACGTGTCTCACGAGTTGAGAACACCCATGACGACCATCAAGGGTTTTGTGGACGGGATTTTAGACGGAACCATTCCGGAAGAAAAACATACCTATTATTTAAACATCGTCAAGGACGAAATCGACCGGCTTTCCGGAGTGGTAACGGATTTGCTGACTTTGTCTCGTTTGGATGCCGCAGGACAAAACATAACCTTCGAAGATTTTGATGTCCAGGAAGTGATACGAAGATGCATCATAACCTTGGAAAGTCTTTTGGTCGGTAAAAACCTTGATCTGGACATTCGCTTCTGTAGTGAATTCCTTTATGTTCATGCAAACAAAAACGCCATTGAGCGTGTGATATATAATCTGTTGCACAATGCCATTAAATTTTCATATCCGAACGGAGTAATCCGTATCATTACCGTCGTGGAAGACGGGTTGGCCGGGATCACGGTAGAGGATTTCGGTATCGGAATCCCCGAAGACGAGCTTGAAAACATATGGGAGCGCTTTTATACGGTAGACAAATCCCGTAGCATGGACGGTACCGGAACGGGACTGGGTTTGTCGATTATTAAAAACGTCATTGAAAAGCACAACCAAACCATCACCGTGGAAAGCCAGCCGGGTATCGGTACGAAGTTCCATTTTACCTTGGCTTTATCCAAGCAATAACGAAGTTATCAATTTCTTAACAATTGTTAACATTTTATTCATACCCGTTTAAAAAATAAAGGATAATATATAATCAAAGAAAAAGGCAATAAGGTTAACAATAAATGTTGTTAGACCTTGTTACTATAGAATGAAAGGAAAGGGGTATCGATATGGATTATTTTGATATGAACAGAAGAGTTACAAGTTCGGATTTTGATTTTCCGGATGACCGAAATGTTTATTATACGAAAAGAGGACGTTCCGGAAGGGGCGTAGGAATTATTACGGTTATTATTGTTGCTCTTATCTGCTCCATGGTCGGCAGCGGTGTAACTTATTTGGCGATGTCATCTGTGAACCCGACGGCTGAAAAAACAGTGGACACTACCCCTGCTTTGTCACAGAACCCTAATTTGAATCAAGTAGTCACCAAATACGAAATCGTATCTACCGATTCTCCCGTAGTGGCAATTGCGGATAAAGTCAGCCCTTCGGTTGTAGGCATCGTTGCTACGTACAGTATCAATGATTTCTTCTTCGGAAGCAGGCAAAGCGGGTCGGAGGGAAGCGGTATCATTATAGACGCGGAAAACGGATACGTGGTAACCAACAACCACGTCATTGAAAAATCTTTAAGCACAAGAAGCAACCAGCTGCTGCCCGGTGCCCAAATCGAAGTGATATTGTCGAGAGAACCGGATAAACGTTATCCCGCCACCGTTGTCGGCAGAGACAGCGAGACCGATATTGCGCTGCTTAAAATCGAAGCGAAGAACCTGGTAGCGGCCGAGTTAGGCGATTCCGACGACCTGAAGGTAGGAGAGCTGGCCGTTGCCATCGGCAACCCCGGCGGATCGAAGTTCCTAAGCTCCGTAACGGCAGGTATCATCAGCGGATTGGACAGAGATATCGGCTGGACCAGCGAAGAAGGCAATGTATATACGCTGATTCAGACGGATGCGGCTATCAACCCCGGTAACAGCGGCGGAGCTTTGGTAAACAGCAAGGGTCAGGTAATCGGTGTAAACACGGTAAAAATAACGGCATCCGGATATGAAGGATTGGGCTTTGCAATCCCCATCAACCGCGTGAAGGAAATCACGGATTCTTTGATTAAGGACGGATACGTGAGCAGGAACCGTCCGTGGTTGGGAGTCAGCATCTCATCCCAATACACCGAAGCCGCGGCAAAGCAATTTAAATTGCCTATCGGCGCTTACATCGTTGAAATCGTAGCGGATTCTCCGGCGGCCAGAGCGGGCTTGAAGGTGAACGATATCATTACAAAAGCCGATGGAAAAGAAATTAAAAGCGGCGACGATTTGATTGAAATCATCAATCAAAAGAGCCCCGGGGATACCATGAAGCTGGAAGTGTACAGAACCGAAACGAAAGAAACGCTAAATATTGACGTAATTATTGGAGACGAAAGAACGTAACAAATTATAATAGTTATAGCAAGAAGCGGTGAGCCGAAGCCACCGCTTTTTTGTATTCCGGAAGATCCGTCCTCGGAATTTAGTAACACAATGGCGGGAGGAACATATAATATAATAAGTAATTGTGCCGGGGGAGGGTCCAATAT
>JAAYHZ010000349.1 GCA_012744235.1 Clostridiaceae bacterium | reverse complement strand
TGTGGGCAAAATTGTGGGTAAGGTGTGGGAAACCCTTCAGGGTTTTCCATGGTTTATCCATGATTTTGTCCACGGCCTTTTGCTTAGCGATTCTTGCCGGAATGAACTTTTCCACAAATCCACAACAAGATAATTTCTTTGAATAGCATCTGAATTGATTTGCATTAGAAAAGGTGATAACCCTTTGGTATAATATTCTCAAGTAGCACCAATCAAATATCACCCGAAAGGAGATTATCACCTTGAGTAATATTATACTATCATTGTGCTTAACAATTCAAATACAATTAAAAATTATTATTTATCTCATGTGGATTAACTTGGGCAAATATTCCCTGAAGAAACTCTATGACGAGCCTGTACGCAAGGAATACCGGAAGCTTCAGGTGGATTCTATGCCTGTTGTTGAATCTTTTGAACGGCTTGATTACCTCCAACTTCTTAAAGAATATTTTGCCGAGCATGGAAAGCCATTGAAGCCTGTCTCACGCCGTAAAGGCTGTCTTCCAGTTTCAGAAGATATTCTTTGCCCCAAGTGTGGTGCTCCTCATTCCTATATTTACAGGAATAATGGTAAAGCCAAAAATACTCAATATCTTTGCAAAGTGTGTGACTTCACCTTCGGTAACAGTACTGACTACTTAAAGAGTGTAGCCCTCCGTTGTCCTCACTGTAACAGGGTTCTGGAGAGAATCAAAAAGCGTAAGGATTTTAATGTTTTTAAATGCAAAAATCCCAAATGCTCCTTCTATTTATCCAACCTCAAAAGACTTAGTTCCGAGGAACGTAATCGCTATATAGCAGATCCACAGGCGTTCAAACTCCACTACATACACAGGGAATTTACAATCAAGCTTAAACCATTATCAAAAGAATCACCTGTAATGCCTGATGTGGATCTTTCCAAAATCCATTCCTCACCCTATACCTTAGGGTTAATTCTCTCTTACTACGTAAACTATGGCATGAGCTCAAGAATGGTTGCATCCATCATGCGGGATATCCATGGAGTTAACATCTCCCATCAGACTGTCATCAACTATGGCAACGCTGCAGCAATGCTACTCAAACCTTTTGTGGATAACTATGACTATCCATTGACCAGCTCTATCTGTGGCGATGAAACCTACGTCAAAGTCAATGGTAAATGGCATTATGTCTTCTTCATCTTTGATACCATTAAGAAAATTATCACCTCTCATCATGTCTCTCCCAACAGAGACACCGTTGCCGCTATCAAGGCTATTGATGATACTTTATCAAAATACAAGGAGATTCCTGAGAAACTGAACATGGTCTTTGATGGAAACCCCATCTATCTGCTGGCTCAGCACTTCTTTGCGAGCCACGGCATTCACTTCGATGTAACACAAGTTATTGGGCTAACCAATGACGATCCCGTTTCCGAAGAGTACAGACCACTTAAACAGGTTATTGAACGACTCAACCGTACTTTAAAGCGTTATTACAAGTCAACCAATGGCTTTGGAGCCTTTGATAACTGCCAAAACTATTTAACGCTATTTACGACTTGGCATAATTTCTTAAGACCACATAAATCTCTGGGTTATAGAGTTCCTGTCAATATCCCGGGAGTTACGAAGCTCCCTAATATGCCAGCCAAATGGTTGGAGTTGCTTGACATGGCACAGTACTATATTTTGGAGCACCAAGCAGCTTAACAGGAAAGTTAATAGGTAAACATATATTAAGCCAGCAAGGCTTTTTAATCATGCAATAATATCCTTTTACGTAGGTTTTTCCGTATCTTTTTCGCACTAAGCCCTTAATTTTTGCCCTTTTTCTCCACTCTATTCTGCTGTCAAGGTTCAATCTTCTAATTACTTACATTTCTGTAATCTCAATTCGTTGTTTTCATAACTTTTTTGACACTACCCTTCAATGTGAAGATAATGTTCACTGCCTCATCCGATCTAATATAAATCAAATGGAGACAACATAAGAGTATTCCATCCATTACTCCACATTTTCCCATATGGCCAACACATAACAAATAAAATTTGGAGAACCAAGAATATGCAAAAAATTCATATTCTAAATGCTGCTCTCCTATAATTTAATAATTTACCGACCTGTTTTAGTGACAAATTAAATTCGCAATCAGATTATATGTAAACAATGGTAACCGGAGTAGTCGTTTAATTGTCATACTTACGCCGCTGAGTGCTATCTTGCAAATAAAAAAGTCTCCGAATTCATTACAGATCGGAAACTTGTATATTTATATTTTGGAGGGTATTGTTATCCTTTTTATTTTTGTGTCATCATCGCTCGGTATTGAGCCGGAGTCATTCCCAGCATACTTTTAAGCTTTTTTGCCAGATTCCCGTTGTAATCAACGCCGCATTCATTAAATACCTGAGCTATGGTCAGATTTGTATTGCACAGCATTTCCTTGAGCTTACGGAGCTTTATCTCCTGATAATAATTGTAAGGCGTCATGCCGGTATGCCGTTTAAATAAACGTATATAGTGATACCTGCTCATGTGAACCAAATCCGCCAGCTTGTCCATGTCAAATTCCTGTTTCCAGTTCTTCTCTATGTATTCCTTCCCTTGGACGATTTCTTCCCTGTCATGATAAGACCTAGATTTTACAAAAATGAACACGACAAACATCAACTGACCGGCACTGTCCCGCACAGGCATGGCGGTTATATTGTGGAACAGGCTTTCAAGAACCGGTTCCTTGATGTCCCCTAACCGATCGACGATTTCCTGATACGGTACCTTGACATCATATACATGAACGGCTTCACCGCGAAATGCTCGCAAAACAAAGTCCTTAATCCCCCATCTTTCGAGATTGGGATTATCTAAAATGTTGTGCTTTTTATATAGTCTTTCAGGATTAGTTATTTTGGCAAACCTTAAATATTCTTCATTAGCCAGGAGCATCGTACCGTCCGGCGCGCATATGTGCATAGGATATGGAAAGTGTTTTACGATCTGAACAAACAAATCTTTATTCTCATATAGTGACCGGAAAGACCATGGGCCCTCATACTTTCTTTTTTCAAATAGGTCATATATGTCCCCGGATACAGGCGGTACATTCCCTGCCTGAACCGGGGCTTTTTTTCGTCTTCTGTCCTCAGGCTTAACGGCATTTTCAGGAATAAGCCACAGGTTGCCCTTTTTTTACTGCACCTGCTATTCTGCCCTCAGCACAATACAGCGTCACAATTCGAATTCCAAGTCCCCATTTCTTACCGGCTTCCTTAATGGTCATATACTCCATGCCGCACACCACCTTATAAAAATATGCGAATATTATACTATTATCTTAAATATATTGCTAGTATTAGCAATATACGATGCTGAGCAAAAATTAAACAGCATCTCTAATTGAAAAATAGCTTCAGGTATGTCACGTATGGGAGGAGATATCACTATGTCTTATGTTATACCAAACCGGATGTGCCTGTCTACTTTTTCCCGGGGTGCCATGATGTCAAGTCCGTGGATTTATGAACCGGTGGAATTTGTGAAGGAGGTATCTGCCTGTGAAATCAGGTTTCATTAGATTAATAACCGAAATGTTAGAAAAGACTATCACTATTATAGTCTTCTCTAACATGAACACAATCAGGCGGAATTGTTCCTAAATAATATTCCGGAAATTTTTTACTATTCTGATTGAATTATTTACTTCTTTGGCTATAACAATATCCATATGAACAAAATAAATTTTGTAGGATAGCCCGACAAGGGATGTGAATATCCGCATAGAATACACATCTATCCTGTCTTATTGGACTTCGACTTGTTATGCAGCTTTATCCCTAATCAAGAAAAAGATCCCTCACTAGTGGAATATTTTGATCCATGACGGGCTACCTTCATTTGGGTAATGATTTCGATACAATAAAGCAATAAACACTCATAGAGATATGAATGCACGCTTCACGGTTTATAAGATGCCATAACTAATATTAAAAGATCTATAATCTCAAACCTACCCACATGTCATTGTTAACGGATCAAAGCGGTTCCGATGTCCGTGGAGCTTTCGATATTCTCGGTTCGGCTCCTGTTTCGGCTGAAATATCTCGGTATTCGGGAATATTTTCATCGTCAAACAGATTCTGCGGTATCTGTGAGGTCCAACCGTTGATATCAAATTCGGGAGCTTCTATACCAAGCGCATAAAGAACAATAGCCGCAAGGTCGCGTACGTTCATTTCAGGTATCATGCCTTTTCGCACCGTTTTACCTGCAGCGGCGAAGGTAACATATTTTTCTGCATCGCTCCAGCCGCCGTGACCGGCACCCGAGCCGTTAAACGGTGTGCCCCCGTGGTCAGAGATAACGCAGAACAGCGTGTCATCGAGTATACCCGCGTCTTTTACCGCCTGATATAGCATATCGATGAGAGAATCGACTTCGCTAATGCGTTTTAGATGCTGTGGCGAACCGTATCCGTATGAATGACCCGCTCCGTCGACACTGTCCATCTGCACAAACAAAAACACCGGCTTCTGCTTGCGGATATAATCGGCTATACGCGGCGTCAGTTCCGAATCGGGTGCCGAATCGCTTTCAACGCCTATGTTGTTTTCAACAATACCCTTCGTTATGGGTGACCACTGGCAGAACGAACCGAGTTTTGCATCGGGCATGACCTGACGTATGCGACGGAACAAAGAAGGCCAGGCACTGTCATGCGGATAAGGCATCCGGCTGACAATATCGTTTGTAAGTCCGTGGACCTTCGGACTTACGCCCAAGAGCATGGACCCCCAGCATTCCGCACTGATGGTTGGATTTGAAGCGAGTGCGTGATATGTAACTGCGCCCTTAGAAAAAATTCGGTCAAATGCAGGAGTATCCGCTTGTTCAAAAAACGCTCCCGCTCCGTCTACTCCAATGATAATAACATGTTTATATTCCGACATGATTGCTCCTCCGATAGGTGAATTATGGATACATTATAGCGCATTTCGTCTTCCGTGGACATTTTACATTTTTTAAAGCACGCTCATTTGGTTCCCATTTTTCATTATGCTGACGCCTATCAAGTTCTTGGTCACTGGTAGGGATTATTATAGTGACGGAATAAGGAATAAAAATCATAGAAAAAGAACCTGAGCGGTTTCCCATTTGAAAAATATTCTTGGAATGAAAAGAATAGAAATATCAATGATACCCTAAAAGTTTTTCCTACGGATCAGACAGTTATATGGCATCCGGCTATGTTTTTTAAGCAGATTTTCTATCACCTATACCCCAAATAGCTCCGCTGTCTTCTTCATTCTTTCCGAAATATCTACGCGAAAAGGACATCGGCTTTCACATCCCTTACAGCTTATACATTCCGATGCATGATGCTCAAGCAGTTCATAATGAGATCGGATGGTTGCAGGAACCTCCGGTTGCATAGTAGCCAAATCATAATATTTATTAACCATTGCAATATCAATTCCTACCGGACAAGGCTTACAGTGTCCGCAATAGGTACACTGACCCATATAGGAATGCAGCGGCGCCGTTGCGATTACGGAGGCATAATCCTTCTCATCCTCCGATGCCGTCTCATACTTCACCGCTTCATCTACCTGGTCCTTAGTATCAAAACCGCACATAATGGATGAAACCGCAGGTCGGGTCAGTGCATAGTGAATGCACCGGATTACGGAAAGGCTAACACCAAACGGCGATCTTTTTTCATCGAGCAATCTGCCTCCGGCAAATCCCTTCATTACCGTGATGCCCACATCTTTCTCAACACAGGTCTTATACAATAACGCTCTGTCGGGATTTATACCCTTAAGGCTTTTGTCATATTCCTCTGCAAACATTACATTGATATCTTCGCCGGCAGGCAGCATGTCAAAGGCGGGATTGATACTAAAAAGAATCATCTCAACAAAGCCTGACAACGCCGCCTTTATAGCAACCTTCGGATTATGGGAGCTCATTCCGATATGACGGATAACGCCGGAGCTTTTAAGCTCCATGATATATTCCATGTAATCCGAGGATTGTATCCGGTCCCACTCTTTTTCCGAGTCGACATAATGAATCATTCCTAAGTCTATATAATCTGTCCGGAGCCTCTCCAGAAGATCCTCAAATGCAGGACGGACATAGGCCATATCCCGGGTTCTGTAATACTGCCCATCCTTCCATGTGGATCCGATATGTCCCTGTATAAACCATTCCGAACGATTATCCTTTATACCCTCGCCTATGATGTTGCGTGATTTAGGATCCGCCATCCAGCAATCAAGGATATTTATTCCTTTGGAAGAAGCATACTTGATCAATTGAATGCCTTCTTCCTCAGGATGTCTCTCCAGCCATTCTCCGCCGAATCCAATTTCGCTTACCATAAGACCGGTCTTCCCAAGTCTTCTTTTGTTCATGCCGCTCTCCTTCATTCTAAAGATTTGTTATAAAAAAATTATAGAAATAAAAATCATTATTATCAATACACCCGTCTGCTTATAATTCCTAATGAACTACAGTGACTTCTTCCTTAAGTTAAAACTCTCCGCAAGGAAAATTCAAGAAAATTCTAAATTCGACTGCGCATATCGTACCCGTATAGCAAGATAAAACTCCAATGCATCCTTCATCTGCGGCAAACCGCCATGCAACCCCGGTTGAACGGCTTTCGGCAGGGCATTCTCAAGACAGAAATCAAAGCTCCCATGCTCCATCGTCCGATGCCGAGGAGGCGCTTGCGGTTTCAGTTTTTTTAACCATAACGCGCCACCCTGTAACGAATGGGCGCATCGGCGTTATTCATTAGCCAATCGCAAATCTTTTGGTTAATCATCATTTTCCCTACAGTATGAATGATCCGAAGTTCCATTCGATGCTTGTTATATGCTTCTTTTCATATTACATTATATCAAATACACATTTTCTGTTTTTTGTAATTTGATTTAATTTTTATTGGTCTTTTTGATACGGTATCCATATTCCGGGTAGCAGGGCATCGCTTAGGCGTGCATCGGGGGGCGGATTATATAACCTAATGATGAAAACGGATTTTAGCGTCTGACATATCGCTATATCGAGCTATTATTAATTTGAGAAAATGTTTTTTCCGCAAGCAGCTTGAAATTCTTGTTATATTTTTGGACGGTTTTTTTAAATGCCCATTCGAATAACAATTTATCCATCAAGACTCCAAAGATCCGACCCGGCAATTTATAATCCATTACCCAATCAACACGGGTCGTTTGCTTATCTATAGCTCGCATTGTTGTGCACGATTTAAAATACCCCCCCCAACGGAGTTTGTCCTGTCGTCTCTATAGTCAGATTTTCAGGTTCATAGCGAGATATTTCCACCGGGCTGTCTAGAAGCATTCCTACTTTTTTATAGACCAAAATGTACTTAGCTCCCTTTTGATTAATCGGGCCGTCGGTTCCCTTTACCGCAATAACGTCAAACTGCCATTCCGGAATCCTTTCAGCCTGCAATCCAAGATTCCAGACATGTTCAACCGGAGCAGAAACGAGAAAATCCAGTTTTATAAATCCCATATTATTACCCCCTGATCTTACATGGACTTATTGTATTCAATTTTCACGCAACATTCCGTAACGGCTCGAGTCGATGAAATTGATTGACTGTAAGCTATTTTTATGGTTTCTGTACGCGGGAATATGTCAATGGGTTTCTCGGTCGTTCTTGAAAAGCCGCCATACGAGGAAACATATCAGAATTATTTATTAATGCCATATCTATTATATCCTAACTGAATTATTTCTCGCTACATTTCACTTTCGTTTTGCACATTAACAAATCGTTTAGTTCATTAACGGTTTCCACAATATAGGTAGCACCGGCTTTCTCAAGCTCCGCCCTGCTACCGTAGCCGTATAGAACACCTATGACGTCAATATGATTATCTTTTGCGCCGATAACATCATGCTCCCTGTCACCGACCATAACTATATTTGCCGGATCGGTAATCCCATTTTCCTTCAATGCGAATTTGATAACATCACTTTTACTGTCTCTTGAACAGTCCAGCTCACTACCTGCAACATAATCAAAAAACCGGAGCAAATTAAAATGATCCAAAATTTCGGTAGCAAAAACAGTGGGCTTGGAAGTTGCGACAAACAATTTTCTTCCGCTTTGCATTAAATTCTTCAAGAGATTCTCTATTCCGGGATACACCTCGTTTTCAAACAAACCGGTTTCCCGGAAGTATTCTCTGTATTTTTCAATGGCTTTGATGCAATCTTTTTCATCGAATCCGTAATAGTCTCTGAAGGATACCCTAAGCGGCGGACCGATAAATTTACATAAGCTATTAAGATCTCTCACCTCTATACCAAAGCTTTTCAGTGCATATGCCACTGATTTTGTAATACCGGTTTTTGGATCCGTTAATGTACCGTCTAAATCAAACAGTATATGGGTGTATTTTTTCATTTAAAAACAACCTCCGGTTTTGAATTAAATATTATTGATCTCTTTAGTCATTTTGTACACTCTTTCAAAATCAACTTGTATAAACGGCTTTCCGCCTAACAGCCGATCCGTAGCACTTTCTACGAAACTTTTTCCCCAATTACTTAGGTTGTTTACAGATCTTTCTAGTATGCTTGAAAGTAGGATATAGTCACGGAGTTGAAAAAACAAGTCAATGTTTCGTAGACATTCCATATCCGGCTTACACTCCGACACATAACCTGACATAATATGGAAGAACATATCCTCGGCTTCTTCCACTTTTTCATGAAGCTCTGTCGGGTCACCGCCAAGCAGATAATAGTACATGCAGACGGCTATGTCATAAATGAACCATGAGTACTCACACTCATCAAAATCGAAAATAAATATATGATTCTACTGCAAAAAGCTCATTCTTACACTAGTAAAATTACACTAATGACATAATAAAATCCAATTTATGGTATTCAATTGCGATAAACGTCCCGAATTTGGGTATCAGCTACCTCGATTCGATATCAAATCGAGGTAGTTTTCAT
>JAAYHZ010000348.1 GCA_012744235.1 Clostridiaceae bacterium | reverse complement strand
TCTCCCTCCCCTATATTAATACCGGTACGGTATTAAATATATATGAGAGGAAACCGCCGTTCATTCATGAAATGATCTCGTACATTTCTTTGGATTCGTTTTTCTTTACATTCTCGGCTACATACAGAATTTTCGCTTTTACCGTTTTGTCACCGAAGGTGATTTCCAATATGTCTCCTTCTTTGACCGGGGTAGAAGGCTTCGCCGTTTTGCCGTTCAGCGTAACTCTGCCGTTGTCGCAGGCTTCGTTGGCTACCGTCCTTCTTTTAATAATCCTTGACACTTTAAGAAACTTATCCAATCTCATTTTTACTCATTCTCTCCTTTTTGAGAAAACCCGTTTACAAACCTCTTTACGGTTTTGCTCACGGCAATTTCCGGATCAATTTTAAAGAAGCGGCATACGTTGACGACGGAAAAGAGCAATTCTCCAAACAATTGCTCAAGGTCGGCCTTATTCGTATGATCGATCCCTTCCTTCAACCGGTTCGATTTTTCTTCCCACAAAGCAACGGCTTCGGAAAGATTTTTGCTGCCGTATCCCGCCGAGGCGGCTTTTTCTTGCACCTTGAAGCTTTTCATCAGCCCGGGAAAGGATGCGGGAACAGCTTCCATGGCTTCGGATAAGGATCGATTTCCTTTTTCGGTTTCTTTGTTCTTTCGCCACAGCTTTAAAACTTCCTCCGCGTTTTCAGCCGTATCGTTGCCGAATATATGGGAGTGGCGCGATACGAGCTTGTCGCAGATCCTTTTTTCCACCTGCTCGTAATCAAATCGGTTCTCTTCTTGGGCGATGACGCAGTGAAAGGCAATTTGCAAAAGCAAATCTCCCAATTCTTCGCACAATGCGGAATCGTCTTTTGACTCGATGGCATCCACGACTTCGTAAGCTTCTTCTATTACATTGGTCCTTAAGCTTTCGTGGGTTTGCTCGCGATCCCAAGGACAGCCGTTAGGACCTCTCAACCTTTTCATGATCTTTAATAAATCTTCCATCCTATGCCTCCCGGTTTTCTATTACTCATTCATCCTTCCGGAAACAACCCTTTCGATACCGTTATAATCCTTTGTGATTTCCAAGAAAGTAAAGCCCTCCTCTTCCATGATACGGTAAACGGATCTTGCTTGGTCGTATCCCGTCTCAAATAGCAAAAAGCCGCCGTCGTTTAAAAAACTTTTTGCTTCCTTTGCAATTCTTCGATAAAAAGCCAAGCCTTCCTCGTCGGCTACCAAAGCAAGGACCGGCTCATGGCACCTTACTTCCTTTTGCAGGGTCAAAAATTCCGAAGGTTTTATGTAGGGCGGATTGGAGACAATCATGTCGTACTTATCGGACAAGCCGGAAAAAAGATCGGATTCGATGAATCGAACACGCTTTTCCGCTCCGTTTAATACAGCGTTTTTTCGAGCAACCGCCAGAGCCTCCTTGCTGATATCCGTTGCATCCACCGTACAAGCGGGATTTAACAAAGCGATGCTTACCGCAATGCATCCGCTCCCTGTCCCTATATCCAAAACCTTGGCTTTCGGATTGTCTTTCAAAAAATCCAAAGCCTTTTGAACCAAAACCTCCGTATCCTGCCTTGGGATTAAAACGTTTTCGTCCACATAAAACTCAAAATCCATAAAATAGGCTTTACGTGTCAAATACCGGGAAGGCACCCCTTCCTTTCTTTTCTCCGTCAAAGCCATGGCTTTTTGAACGTCCTCTTCGCTTACCGGTTTTTCCGGCTTCATATATACAAAAAAGGGCTCTTCCTTTAAAACGTAAGACAAAAGGATCCGGCTTTCCAAATCGAAATCCTCGATCCCCGAAGCCTTCAATTGATTCTTCATGTATCGATACAATTGGGCTGCGGTCTTGATCTCTTCCATTACCACTTATCCTCGTCCCCGTCGGTTTTTACCTTGTTAAACGCCGTGATGGCCACTTCCAGCATGGAATCGTCCGGCTCATCGGTGGTAAACCTTTGCAAAAACATTCCCGGAGCACTGACGATGCGTGTAAGCAAGTTGTCGTATTTTCCGGCAAGTCTTAAAAGCTCGTAAGAGAGGCCGGCTACCAAAGGAATCAAGGCAATACGAACCGCCATATTTAAGAGTCTGGAATGCCATCCTACAAGAGAAAACAAAAGGATGCTTACGATCATCACGATAAACAAAAAGGAGGTTCCGCATCGGGGATTGTGCGTTGACATCTTCCGAGCATTTTCGACGGTGATTTCCAATCCGGCTTCGTAACAATTAATGGTTTTGTGTTCCGCTCCGTGATACTTCCACACCCTTTGTATATCCTCCAGCTTGGTGGCCAATATGATGTACGCAAAGAAGATGGTGATACGCAGCACGCCTTCAATAATATTATTCAAAACGTTGCTTTTAATACCCAAAAAGCCGGTTAACAGGTTGGGCAGCAGTATGAACAAACCGACGGAAAGGCAAACGGACAAAAACACGGCAAAATAGATGGCCGCATCCTTCGCTTTGTCTCCCAATTTATCTTCCAAAAACTTTTCGAATTTCGAGGGTTCTTCCTCAATGTCCTCTTCGATATCCACAAAATCCGCGGAAAACATCAAGGACTTGATTCCCAAAACCATCTGGCGTATTAAATTGTATCCCCCTCGGACAACGGGAATTTTCGTCCACACGGTTTTTTTAGGCATGGGCTTTACCGAAACTTCCATTCCTCCGTCCGGTTTTCGAACCACAACAGCGTATTTTTTCGGCCCGATCATCATGATACCTTCGATTAAGGCCATTCCCCCTATGGAAGTCTTTTTTACAACACAGCTTTCTTCTTTCTTTTGTAATTGATCCGAAGATGTCATCATTCTTCTATTTTACCCTTTCGAATTTATTTCGATTTGCCGTTTTATTATATCACACAAAAATCAATGCAAAAAGAAAAAGCATCGTCATTCGAGATGCTTCATCTTTCATCCAATATATAAGCGCTTTGAAACCTTATTTTTTAAATCCGTACTTTTTATTAAACTTATCAACCCGTCCGCCGGAATCCACAAGCTTTTGTTTTCCCGTAAAGAAAGGATGACATTTCGAACATATATCCACTCTCAATTCTTCCACCGTGGAATTGGTTTCAAACTGTTCTCCGCAAGCACATTTGACGATTGTCTTTCCGTATTTCGGATGTATACCTTTTTTCATAATCTATTTCACCTCTCTCACCTGAATAAAGGGACGAATCCCGTGAAAATCTCGTACATAAAGCCGGTTTATCCCGCATGGACATAAACCTTTTAAGCAAGCAAATAAGATGATAACATACTGCATGAAAATATGCAAGAGTTTCGTTTTGTAATTACTTAAGTTTTTACAAGGGTTTTTACAAGCAATTACAAGGGCTTGTTGTTTTCTAAAAAGCTTTTATCAAACAAATTGGTATTGATGGATGACAAAAACTCGGCATTGTTCTTTGTTTTTTGCAATTTATTAAGCAAAAATTCGGTCACTTCGGCGGTCCCCAAATTGCTCATGGCCTTGCGAATGGTCGAAACGCTTTCCAATTCCTTCTTCGACAGCAGCAATTCTTCACGTCGGGTACCGGACTTGTTGACATCAATAGCCGGGAAAATACGTTTTTCGGACAATTTACGATCCAAATGAAGCTCCATATTACCGGTTCCTTTAAATTCTTCATATATAACGTCGTCCATTCGGCTGCCGGTGTCCACCAATGCGGTGGCAATAACGGTCAAGCTTCCTCCGTTTTCGATGTTTCTCGCGGCACCGAAGAATCGCTTCGGACTATGCAGCGCACCGGGGTCCAAGCCTCCGGACAAGGTCCTGCCGGTAGGAGGAATCGTCAAGTTGTAGGCTCGCGCCAATCTTGTAATACTGTCTAAAAGAATCACTACGTCTTTTTTATGCTCAACCAAACGCTCCGCTCTTTTCAGGACCATTTCCGCAACCTTAATGTGATTTTCAGGCAACTGATCGAATGTGGAATACAAGATTTCTCCTTGAATGGACCTTTGCATATCCGTCACTTCTTCCGGACGCTCGTCGATTAATAACACAATCAAGTGAACATCGCTGTAGTTTTTGGTTATGGAATTTGCAATCTTCTTTAAAAGCATGGTTTTACCGGCCTTCGGCGGAGATACGATCATACCGCGCTGGCCTTTTCCGATGGGAGCAATAATATCGATTAAACGGGTAGACAAATCCTTGTCGTCCGTTTCCAACGTCAATCTTTCATTGGGGAAAATCGGTGTCAAATCCTTAAACGGAATTCGATTGATCGCCACTTCGGGGTCATCGCCGTTAACGGAAAGGACATGAAGTAACGCTTGGAATTTCTCGCCGGATTTCGGCGTCCTTCCTTTACCTACGATATAGTCTCCGGTTTTTAAATTCATTTTACGTATTTGAGACGGGGAAACATAGATATCGTTGGGGCCGGATAAATAATTGGCCGATCGTAAAAATCCGTAGCCGTCGGGCAATACCTCCAATACGCCTTCCACCTGTTCGTCGTCATCTTCGTATTTATCTTCGATTTGGTCCTTCTGGTCCTCTTCCGATTGGCGGCCGGCGTCGGCGTTTACCTTCTTGATTTTGTAATCGTTTTTCGCTTGCGGCTTGCCTTTTGATTTTCCTCGTTCAACGATATTCAAGGACTCTTCCGGCGCTTGAGGTATTCTTCCGCCGGTGACTCGTTTCATTTTGACGGGCGAATCCTCCGATTCTTGCGCCTCTTGCCGGTACAAGGAACCGGACAATTTTTCTCCGTGTACGGAAGTATACGGTTCTTTTTTCTCTTCGACTTCTTTTTTCTCTTCGGATACGACTTCTTCCGTTTCCGCTTTCGGAACATCGGATTCGGTAATTTTCTTTTCTTCTTCTATGGTCTCGGGGGTTTGTTCAAGCCGGTCGGCTTCTTGCTCTTCCGGCTCTTGATCATCCACAATATCCGTTTCCGCGTCAATAAACGCCGTATCTTGGATCTGTTCATCCGACTCGGCTTCTTTTGCCTTCGCTTCCTCTTGATAGGTCTTCGCCTTTTCTAATATTTTGTCCACCAGCTCGTTTTTTCTGTATCGAGTAATACTTTTTATCTCCATCATTTTTGCAATATATCGCAAATCTTCAAGTTTCTTCTTTAACAAGTCACTTTTTTGCATACGACACCACCTTAATCCGGTTTTTTTCTTTAATTTTTTGCTCTATCATGAAACTATACTTTGAAATTACAGCGTAAAAGTATGATTACAATAGCCAAGAATGAACGACATCCAATGTAAAGTCTTATAAGTACCTTTAAACGATTTTTAACGACAATCGCATTCACGAAAATCTTTTAGTTGTAAAATCGGGTATGGATTTTCTTATGGAGGTCAAACATTTAGACGACTTCACAATGACTCTATCAATCAAAGGCAGCAAATTGCTCTAGATTCCCATTCATCAGTCCTATTGTATCATATGGATTGTCAATTGTACATATACCAATTATACTATATTACCGAGAATTTATACAATTATCTAAAAATTTTCTTGGCTTTTTCTAAAACTTATCCCCCTGCTTGTTTTAACCTGTAGCGCTCGATCTCCCAACCGTATATAAAGTTCTTTTGCTCTTGGGTCAATACCGAAAGACTTAAGTTCAATCGCCTAATGGTATCCAAAACGTAAAGATATGCCGCTAACGTATCTTCAATACCGGATGCTTCTCGTTCCCCTGCATTATACAGTACCTTTCCGTTTTGTTCAACCGATATTTTTCCGGTATTGAGCGCAAATGCTTTATTCAAATACACCAATTGGTCCGGGTATAAAGCGTATCGATCCAAGAATTCAAAATTGGCTTTCGAAGAATCAAACAATGAAAGGACAATTTCCCCCGTGCTTTCATAGACGTTGTCATCCGTTTTTCGTATTCCGGGCGTCGGATAGGGCTGCGGCAGACCGAAATATTCAATGATTCGACGGTTCACCTGAAGGTGAAGATCTATACAGGCGTCCGGTGTCGCTTCGGAAACAATCAATCCGTGGTTTTGCATGAAAATGACTTTCGGGAAAATACCGGTTTTGTCCAACCTCTCCCGGATCCCTTTCCTTATTTCCCAAGAAAGAGTAAAGCCCGGATTCACATAGGGAACCCAAAGGAACAGCTCCGAAGGAAAAATTTCGGACGCAAGGGATTCTCCTTCCTTCGAGCAGCAAAGAATGTTGGCATAAACCGAATGAGAGTGGATTACCACCTTATCTAAAAAAGAATGAAAAGGAGCCTCAACGGAAGGGCGCATTTTTTCGAGTCCCGGAATATCCGTAATATTCCGG
>JAAYHZ010000347.1 GCA_012744235.1 Clostridiaceae bacterium | reverse complement strand
TTCATAGAAGGTGGATGATGCCCGGCTATCAGCCTAACATGCCATGTAACTCATTGTCAACAGCTTTCGCGGCATAAACGCTTGCGACCATAGGCTGATTGCTACATTTAAAATGCCGAGGTAATTTGCACACTAATTTGGACTTGACTTATTAATGATTACTTAACAATACCATTTATTACTACTCAATCCGGTTATTTATATGATCCAAAAAACAATCACATAGTAAAGTTTGAAGATACTCCTGTCCTAGAGCAGTTACGTAATTTTTACTACTACTATGATTTATATGGTATTGATTCCTTCTATCATGAAGCTGTAAACAATAATAATGTCGGTATTATTCTTGAAAAAGCATATTATTGCTTAATTCAACCTGTCGATAGCAATGCATTTAAATATTTCCTCCTATATAAATCAAAGAAATTCGAGTCTTTCCATTACGTACCGTTGTGGGTGATATCCGCTGCATCTCATAAAAGCGAAAGATCATTGATATTCTTGAATTATTTATTCAATAATATGGATGCAAACCTATTAGCTTCGTATGGAATCGAAAATCGGAATTATAAAATCGGTAATAACGGTGTTCTCGTAAATATAAAACCGGCTTCTCTGATGAGAATTTGTAACCCGAAATATATTTTACCCACATGGCCTGATCCGACATCTTTTCGAGAGATATTTGATCTTTACCACCGTAGTGTCTTTGCTCAAGACCGACTTCTGGACTTGTACAATGATTACGATCTGCTGAAAGAATATATAAGAATTATAGAATCTAAGGATGCACATGTTTTTACGGAAAGAAAAGAAGCCCTAAGACCATACACTTTGACTATGGGAAAGGAAGAAAAAAATTCAAGCATTTAACGACATGCTGCAAGCCTTAGAAAAAATCGGTGATGAAAACCCGGAATTGCTAGTAATTTTGGCATCCTTTATGAACGGTGCTGCATTAGCAGGTTATGGCGAATGACCTAACAGCACAGTAAGTATATACCCATTAATGGAGTTACCAAGGACTTTTCGTCATCCGGTTTCATCGATAAGAGGATATTATAAATAAATCGAATCATGTACATACGCATTATTCCTACCCCTTCAGGAATATATGGTTATACATCCGCCGTCTTTGACCGGCATAGGTGAGCCTTCTAAGATTGAACCGATAGTGTCCATAAGTCACTTTCCTATCGTCACATCTTTGATTCCGTAATTTTTGACCGGTTCTCCGATCCGATCTTTAGAAATAAAGACTTTATCAATTCCAAAAATCAATGTCATTTCTATATACCATTTTTTCTCCTTATTGATCTCCTCATTGATATCGATTTGCTTGAAGTTTGAACATACGGGCATATTTACCGTTTTTCCGCAAAAGGTCGAAATGCGAGCCTTCCTCAATAATACGACCGTCCTCAAGAACCAAAATCCGATTGACCAATGTTGTATTGGAAAGTCTGTGCGAAATGGTTGTCGCACTTTTCCCCTCGCTTAAGCGATACAACTGTTCAAAGATTCGGTCTTCCGTAATTGGGTCTAGCGATGCCGACGGTTCATCAAGTATGACATAATCGGTTTCGTGAAAATAGGCTCTCGCTAAGCCGAGCATTTACCATTGGCCGACGGATAACTCTTTCCCCTTTTCGTCGATATAACGTCCTAAGTAGGTGTCAAACCATTTTCCCAATCCTTTATAACTTGATCAAAACCGCTTATTCTGCACGCCTTTGCCAATTTTTCATTGAACTTCGGAAAATACCGATAATGCAATCGTCTCACGAAGCGACAAGTAGTACGGCACGGGATCTTGAAACAGTACGGAGAAAAGCCGTCTCAAGGCATACACATCGTATTCTTTTATGT
>JAAYHZ010000035.1 GCA_012744235.1 Clostridiaceae bacterium | reverse complement strand
ATCTACCACGCCGTGTGTGCGGCCGTAGAAGCGTACTTTTTTGAAAAATAAATCGAAAGAGGTGTAATCATTGAAAATAGATTTTGGCAAGATTAAAACCTATTCCATAAAGGACAGAAAGAACTTGGTGACATACGATAACTTAAAAGATCCGGAAAAGTATATTCCCGACCCGTGGGAGAACCCCGATTTTGATCTTTTAATCGATAAAATCACGGAAGCAAGAAAGAAAAAACGCCCCGTTATCATGTTCATGGGTGCCCATGTCATTAAAAACGGTTTGTCCAAATACATCATATCTTTGGTGAATAAAGGCTATGTAACCCATTTGGCCGGAAACGGCGCTACAAGCATCCACGATTTTGAATTGGCCTTGATCGGAGGGACGTCGGAGGATGTGCCTACCGCCATTAAGGACGGCTCTTTCGGTATGTGGGAGGAAACCGGAAGGATGATGAACGAAGCCATACAACAAGGAGCGAAAAAAGGCTTAGGCTACGGGCAAAGCCTGTACCGTTACGTTCAAGAAAACGAGGAGCGCTTCTTGTATAAAGACATTTGCGTGTTTTACCAAGCACAAAAAGCGGGCATCCCGGTAACGTATCACGTTACTATCGGCACGGATATTATTCATCAGCACCCCATTGCGGATTTCGGAGCCATCGGTAAAGCCACCGGAGAGGACTTCAAGCTCTTCTGCGAATCCGTAGCCGATCTGGACAACGGCGTTTTCTTAAACTTCGGTTCCGCCGTAACCGGCGCGGAAGTCTTTTTAAAAGCCTTATCCATATCCCGAAATTTAGGATATCCTACCTATCGGATTACAACGGCCAATTTCGACTTGATCGACTTGGGAGATTATCGAAGCCGAGTCGGATATGACAATCCCCATTATTATTATCGACCTCGTAAAAATATTGTTACAAGACCGGTTAGCGACGGCGGCACGGGATGGCATTTTTGCGTGGATCATAATATTTCCATTCCGAAAATGTATCATGCTTTAACCGCAAGAGAAAAATAAAGGGTACAGGAGCGTTTGTATAAACGAAAGATTATCGAATTTTCCGGAGAAGAGCTATGAAACTTTTATCACTGATCATACCTGCATACAACGAAGAAGACAATGTAGAGCACTGTTACGAGGTACTGTCGGAATTAATGAACAAAAATTCCATCCGGCATGAGTTTGTATTTATCGACGACGGTTCCGCGGATTCCACGTGGAATATCATACAAAGAATGGCGGAAGAAAAGGACAATGTGACGGCGCTGAAATTCAGCAAAAATTTCGGCAAAGAGAGTGCCATCTATGCCGGCTTAAAAAATTGCACCGGAGACTGCTGCATTGTAATGGACTGCGACCTGCAGCATCCCCCGGAGACCGCCGTTGAAATGTATCGCATATGGGAGACCGGAGAATACCAAGTCGTAGAGGGGAGAAAAGAGAGCAGGGGAAAGGAAAGCTTTTTGTACAAAATCTTTGCCAATGCATTTTACTCCTTGCTGAAATCCTCCGCAGGAATCGATTTGCACGGCATGTCCGACTTTAAGCTGTTGGACAGGCAGGTAATTGACGTATTAACGGAAATGCCCGAAAAGCAAACCTTTTTCAGGGCCATGCCGGGTTGGACAGGCTTTAATACGACATCCGTATATTACAAGGTGGCTCCGCGATACAAAGGAATCTCCAAATGGTCGAAGAGGAAACTATTCAAATTCGCCCTTAACAACATCTCCAATTTCTCATCCATGCCCATGCAAATTGTCACCGTTTTCGGGGTCATATTCTTTATCTTTGCCGTTATATTAGGAGCGCAGACATTAATTCGAAAATTGATGGGTAGATCGGCGGAAGGCTTTTCTACGGTCATTCTCCTGTTATTAATGATCGGAAGCATTATCATGTTCAGTTTGGGGATCATCGGATTCTACATCGCCAAGATTTACGAAGAAGTCAAGAACAGACCGAAATACATCATTTCCCGGCGTGTTGACAAGAAGAAGTCGGAAGGGAGCGTCGACGGAAAATGAAAAAACAAGGGTTCAAGGATTTGTTTGTCACCACGTTGAAAAACAATTATCACTATTTCGGCGCATTTTTCTTACCGATTTTGCTGTTCGGCATTGCCTATGCGTGGTTCGGTATTTATCCCTTCGGGGGAAGGTCGGTTTTGGTTTTGGATATGTACGGCCAATACATGGACTACTTCCAAAACTTTCGAAGCACCATATTAGGCGATAAAAGCTTCTTGTATTCTTGGGGCAGAAATTTAGGGGGAGAGATGATGGGGCTTACCGCCTATTACGTATCAAGCCCGTTTTCCCTCATTACCGTACTGTTTCCGGCAAAAAACATTTTGGAAGCGGTTTTGTTAATGGAGTTTCTTAAAATGGGTTCCATGGGGCTTACCATGTCCTACTACTTGAGAAAATCCAAGAATGCAAGCAAGTTTGCATCCCTTCTTTTTTCATTGCTTTATGCCATGTCCGCGTATCCCGTGGTCCAAATGATGAACATCATGTGGATGGACAGCTTGATATTATTGCCGTTGATTACGTTAGGCGTAGAAAGAATTGTTCGAGAAGACAAGTATAAGCTGTATTTAATGTGTCTTCCGGTGTTATGCATCGCCAATTTCTATACGGCGTACATGACGGGGCTGTTTTCCTTCTTCTATTTCTTCTACTACTACGTTTACGTTTACGGTTTTAAAGACTTTAAGCGCTTCGTTAAAAAGACGTTCCTTTACGGTGTTTGCTCGGTGATCGGCATCGGCTGCAGCATGTTCTTAATCATTCCCACTTACTACGGCATGAAAATGGGAAAGCTGGATTTTAATAAAACGGACCTTACCTTTAAATCCACCTTCGATTTGTTTGATTTGTTTGCCGCCATGATGCCCGGTGCTTACGACACCGTCCGAAACGAAGGAATGCCCTTTATTTACGGCGGGATGATTCTTTGGATTATGCTTCCTGCGTACTTTTTAAACAAGAAGATAAGCACAAGGCATCGAGCGCTGTCCATGGCTATGCTGTGGTTTATAACCTTGAGCATGGCCATCAACACCTTGGATATCGCTTGGCACATATTCAAAATGACCAATTGGCTTCCTTATCGGTACTCGTTCTTGTTTACGTTTTTTGTAGTGGTTTTATGCTGCGAAGCGTTTATAAATCTGAAAGCGATAACGAAAGAAAACTTGCTGAAGTTTTACGGAGTATCGGTGCTTATAATCCTTTTGGTCCAAAAATTCGGCTATGACTTTATTACCGCAGAGGAAAACGTTTGGCTTGCTTTGGTTTGCATTTCCTTCGTTACGCTATTGGTTTATGTATTCAAAACCGGAAAGCAGCGCCAATTGACGGCTCTTGCTTTGCTTATGTTCATATCGACGGAATTGACCGTGAATGCCTGCGAGCTGATATACGACTTGCACATGGACGT
Source organism: Clostridiaceae bacterium (assembly GCA_012744235.1). GTDB lineage: Bacteria > Bacillota > Clostridia > JAAYHZ01 > JAAYHZ01 > JAAYHZ01. The sequence goes on along the minus strand of JAAYHZ010000035.1, from coordinate 2,693 downwards.
AGTTTATAGCACCCGGGCAAGCTATGTGGATTTCTTTAAAGAAACAAAGCCGGTTGTGGATGCGGTTCAAGAATACGACACCGGTTTCTACAGAATGGGCACCACCTTCCGACGGACGACAAACGACCCCTTGTCTTTGGGATACAAGGGTTTGGCTCATTCCAGCTCTACTTTGTACTTAAAGATTTTGGATTTTATTAAGGTGATGGGAATCAGTATGAGAGGCCATTGGGCGAGATACTATGGGACTACCATTCTCAGCGATTCTTTATTGGGATTCAAGTACGTGCTTTCGAAAAATTACATGCCTTTTCCTTACTACAAAAAATTGGATTTAATCGAAAGCCCCATCACGATTTATGAAAATCCCTACGCACTGCCTATAGCATTCGGCGCCCACGAGCGGGTAGACAAAGTGTATTTATACGGAGACGACCCGCTTCGCCAGCAGAACAAGCTTTTAAGCGGCATCATCGGAGATTATATGTACGTGGAGTATTTTAAAAAGGTGGAGCCGGTGGAAAAGCTTACGGAAAACTTGTCTACCCAAACCCTGCAATCCGGCCATGTTTACTACAAAAAGCTGGATAAGAACCGAAAGGCTACGGTGGAATTCTTGCTAAAGGGCGTGAAAGGATACAACCTGTATGCCTTTTTCCCCACGAATTATGAAAGAGAAGTGGATTTGAAGTTAAACGGAGAAGAATTCGGTGAATACTTTAGCAACGACTACTACGCGATATTGAATTTAGGTGCGTTCCCCGATGGCGAAACGGTGTCTTTGGAAATGACCCTAAAAGATGAAGAATTGTATTACAAAAGCGCGAACTTTTATTACTTGGATATGGAAGCGTTTGAAGAAGCCGTCGAAGAGCTGAAAAAGAACGGACTTCAAATTACGTACCACAGCGAAACGGAAATCAAGGGTTATGTGAATCTGGACGAGGATAAATCCTTTTTGTTCACCACCATTCCTTACGAAGAAGGCTGGCATGTAAAGGTAGACGGCAAGGAAACGGAAACGGTGGAATTGGCGGACGCTCTATTAGGCATACCCATAACCCCGGGAGAGCATACCGTCGAAATGAAATTTATACCCTCGGGATTCGTTTTAGGCAGCGGCATATCCGGCGTTTGCTTCGTGTTACTGGTTCTTTTGGCGGTATATAAGCCGAAAAAAAGAAAGAAACCGGAGCCTGCCGAAGAAGTGAAAGAGATTTCCCAAACGGAAAACCAAGAGAATGAAAGAACGACGGATTCTTCCGAAGAAAACGGGAGGGAAATAAGGGAGGAAACTTCTTAAAAACCCTTCATTGACGGAAATCTTTCAGTATGTTATAATTTTCACATACTAGTGCTTAATTTTGGTTAAGTGGATGGGAGTTTAAAAATGAGTAATGATAACAAGAAAATTTCGCTGGCGGTTGTAAGACGACTGCCCAGATACTACCGATATTTGTATGATTTGCTGCAAAGCGGCGTTACCCGAATATCTTCGAGAGAATTAAGCGAAAAAATGGGAGTTACGGCTTCCCAAATTCGACAAGACTTAAATTGCTTCGGAGGCTTCGGCCAGCAGGGCTACGGCTACAACGTGCAAAATCTGTTTAACGAAATCAGCAAGATTTTAGGAACGGACCATCGTTTTAATGTAATTATTATCGGATTGGGAAATATGGGCCACGCTTTGGCGAATTACGAAAACTTCAAAAAAAGAGGCTTCGATATTATCGGAATCTTCGATATAAAGCCGGAGTTGATCGGGACGACGGTGAACAATATCAAAGTCATGCATATGGACGAGTTGGACGAGTTTGTCAAAAACAACCGAGTGGATATCGGCATTCTTTCCGTGCCCTATGGACAAACGCCGGCTATCGCCGATCGATTGGGACGGTTAGGAGTGAAAGGTTTGTGGAACTTTTCACCGATGGATTTGAAGCTTCCCTATGACATCGAAATCGAAAACGTGCACTTAAGCGACAGTCTTATGGTTTTAGGATATAAAATCGATAGCAAAATGAAAAAATAAGATTGAAACCCGGTTTCTTTGCTGTTATAATCAATATGTTTTAATTAGCTTGATTTTGTGCAATAATCTTTGCGTAACAATCTTTTTTAAACATTTACTGCGTTTATCGGTTAATTGTTAAATTAATCTACATAATTTAGCAATTGATTTTTTAAGAATATTTCAGAGCAAATTAACCTTACAGGAGGATTATAATGAAAAACTACTCCATAAAGAACCTTAGGAACGTTTGTCTTATGGGCCACGGAGGCTCCGGCAAGACGACTTTAGTAGAAGCGATGTTGTTCAATTCGGGCGCTATCCCCAGAATGGGAAAGGTCACCAGCGGAAATACGGCAATGGATTTCGACCCGGAAGAAATCAAAAGACACTTTTCTATAAACACATCCATCGCTCCGGTTGAATGGAAGGACGTTAAAATTAATTTTATCGATACACCGGGATACTTTGATTTTGTAGGTGAGGTCGTACAAGGCATAAGAGCCGCCGAAAGTGCAATCGTTGTACTTCCCGCTAAGAACGGTGTTGAAGTCGGAACCGAAAAAGCCATGCATTTGGTGAACGAGTCGGGCATCAGCAAAATGTTCTTTATCAGCAAAATGGACGAAGAAAATGCGGATTTTGATAAAACCTACCAAGAGCTGAAGGACATGTTCGGAGT
>JAAYHZ010000346.1 GCA_012744235.1 Clostridiaceae bacterium | reverse complement strand
GTCGATGATAAATTCATCCCAAAAAACTTCACGTCTCGATCCGATATTTATAACCATCGTTCTCTCCTTAATCTAATTTATTTTAAACGGCTTTATAAGTACTGCAACACGATTTTCTTTTTTAATTTCCTTCGCCTTTCGTTTTTTGCACTTCCCGCAATTTACGAAGCGTTTCCATGGAGCCGGATAAAATATAGCCGTAATCGACGCCTGCCGAAATCATATGGATACCCATGTCATTCCAAAATTTTAGCATTCGAATATCCGTATCTCCCGTTGACAGACCGATCGCTTTTCCGGTCGGTTCAAGTATCTCGATTGATTTTTTTATCAAATTGATCGTTTTCTCACCGGTAATGTTGCCTAGCTCTCCGACCGAGCCCGATAAATCATAGGGTCCGAAAATATATCCGTCGATATATGTATTTTGAATGATTTCCGGCAGATGATCTACCGCCTCGATATTTTCAATCTGAATAAATCGGCAAATATCCAAAGACGAATGATGAATGTATTCGTTCACATCATCCAAGCCGTACCGAATCGCTCGCATGGGTCCGAAACCCCTTGTACCGACGGGAGGATACAGCGTGTAGCCGATAAGCCTGTTCGCTTGCTCGGCATTCTTAATCATGGGAAAGATAATCCCGTCTACGCCCATTTCGAGGACCTTTTTTGTAGCCGTCAGGTCGTCTTGCGGCACTCTGACAACTGCCGGTACCCCGGCAGCCTTTGCGGCATTCAGATGCACAAACAGAGTCTTATAATCAATATAAGTATGCTCCATATCAATCCAGATATAGTCAAAGCCGACATTCCCCATAATTTCACAAATACTCGGATCGCTTAAATGAACATGGGTACCGCAAATACGCATCTTTTTCTTAATTTTTTCTTTCAAGATATTCATAGATCGAATCGATACTCCTTTTTCATGATCGGACCGGCCGTATGACGGCTTAAATTAAGTGTATTCGTTGCTTTAAAGTATTGTCAATATATAAATAATTTTAAAAAGCAAAAAATAGAGGCAAAAGTCCGCATGATATCGCGGTTTTTCGCCTCTATTGATCCTATTAACTGTCGAAAAAACGAATATAGGATGAATTGCTTTGCATTAATTTCATCGATAATACGGACCGTTGTCAACGGTGAGAACCCCTTGGTCGGTATCGATGATAAGAAGAATCTCCTCTTCGATTCCGCTTGTGGTTCCGATATACACAAGACAATCCCGGTCCTCCAGTTTCACTTTGAATTCGTAGGTGAAAACCTCCGTCTTAAAAGGAGTGGGAATCACGGCATGCCCCTCCCCGACGATCGTTACACGCGGAGAGATCAATTTGCGAGCTTCGTCAATGGTTACGGTCGGCTCCGGGATCTTTCTTTCTTTATGGGAGTAAAGGTACCCTTTCGATTCGATTCCCATGATTTCACCGTTGTCTAACGCCACCTGAAGCTTGATTAAATCCGGATACAGGATGTATTCCCCTTGTTTGGCGGCATAATTGATGGTAGCCACATTCCCGCTCACAATATAGTAGGTGTCCGTCATATTTTCAAAGCCCATCTTCGTCAGAAAATCTCTTCCGATTTGCTTCGCTTGGTCCATATCGATAACGGATTCGTAAACCGGTCTTGAGCTTATGGCCCATAAAGGATACCCTCCGATTTTCGTTATATCGATCGTCCCCGTGGCATCTTTGTCCGTATCCTTGAAAAGCACATCAAAGGTGTAGGATTCGATGGCATCCTCTTGAATGGCTCCGAAAAACTCGATTTTTTCAACACGATCTTTTCCGAAAAATTGAAGAGCGATTTCTTGGGCTTCTTCTTGCGTGATTTCCTTATCTCCTAACGCTACGGGCTCGATTTGCGTTATATGGTCGGAGAAGGGACCGTCGTAAATTAAGGTGGGGAAGCC
>JAAYHZ010000345.1 GCA_012744235.1 Clostridiaceae bacterium | reverse complement strand
GCTTCGATCATGGCGCACATGGCCCCGCAGTCCGGCAAAAAGCCTTTTTCTACCGGGCAGTTCACGTCGGGATGGGTGGCGATAAACTCGGCGCCGTTTCTTATATAATGGCACATTTTATCGATTTTTTCGTAGGTTAAAGTCAAATCAAAGCCGATGACCACAATGTCCGGATTTTCATCGGTAAGAGGGATCCCGTTTTCTCGAAAGGATTTTTCTAAAGCCGGCGTTCCGGATAAGTAGACGGTTTTTCCGGGGCGCAGGGTCTTTAAAAAGTTAATGGTCACGTCTCAGGACGTCATGATTTTTTCAGGAGGTGCGTAAAAACCCAATCGATTCAACTTTTCCACGTACATGGTTCCGTCTTTGGAAGAGTTGTTGGTAAAAAACAAATAGTCTTTTCCTTGCTCCCTCAGGGTGTTAATAAATTCAATGGCACCGGGGATGACCGTCTCCTCCAAATAAATGGTGCCGTCCATATCCAAAACTAAAAGCTTTTTATTTTTTAATTCCGAATGATTTTTCAACGTTAAAAACTCCTTTTCCATATTTATTCCGTTACGCTTACGGTTATCGGGGTCTTTTTTTCCAAAACGGTTTTCACACGGTCTTCGGGAAGGGTAATCCGTACGGATTCTCCCGGCGTACAGCGAGATCTTTTTAATGATAACAAAAGAATGCCGTCGGAGGCTACCGTTATTGTACAATCTTTCATGGGTTTTGTCACACGGAACATAAGGGTCAGGGCGCCTTTCCCGTCTTTGGATAGGTGGGAAGGAACGGTGTAGCGAACATTGTCGCCGCACAGTACCGGTATGCCGGAGCTTTCCTTTTCTTTTTGACCGTAAAGCACGTATTCCGCCGCATTTTCTCCCGCCCTTTCGCTTTCGTCCGTTACGTAATCCACAAGATCGTGAACATGAAGACAATTCCCGCAGGAAAAGATGCCCGGAACCTCCGTCATAAAGCGATTGTCAATGAAGGGACCCCCTGTGACCTTATTCATGGAGATATTCGTACCGGATAAAATGTCGTTTTCCGGGATAAGGCCTACCGAAAGGATGAGAGTATCGCATTCTACGATTTCTCGGCTTTCGGGGATCGGCTTTAGGCTTTGGTCTACTCTGCATACCTCAACCGCTTCAATCCTTTTTCTTCCGAAAATTTTCGTAACCGTGTGGCTGAGCTTTAAAGGTATGTTGTAATCGTTTAAACATTGAACGATGTTGCGGGTTAAGCCGGAGCTATAAGGCAGCAATTCGTATACTCCTTTTACCGTTGCTCCTTCTAAGGTCATTCTTCTTGCCATAATCAAACCGATATCTCCGGAGCCCAATATGACGATGTTTTTGCCCGGCAATTTGCCTTCTATGTTTACCCACCGCTGTACCGTGCCGGCGGTGTAGATTCCGGCGGGCCTTGTGCCCGGGATGTTAATAGCTCCTCTCGGACGCTCTCTGCAGCCCATGGCGAGAATTACGGCTTTGGCTTGTATTTGGTATGCTCCTATATCCTCGTTTACCGCCGTTACCGTAAGATCGTCGGAGACTTTGGTTACCATGGTGTTTAAACGAATGTCTATATTTGTTTTTTTGATGCGGTCGATAAAAATTCCGGCATACTCCGGACCGGTCAACCGCGTTTTAAACAACTGCAATCCGAAACCGTCGTGAATGCACTGGTTTAAGATGCCTCCGAGCTCTTTATCCCGTTCAATCAATAGGATGTTTTTTACGCCTTTTTCGTAAGCGGATAGGGCGGCTGCAAGTCCTGCCGGTCCTCCCCCGATAACAACTATATCCGTTTTAATCATGTTCGATTTCTCCTTCTTTCAGGATGTAGGAGCCTTTTTCGTTTTTGCAGATTTCATAGGGAGAGCATTGCAGCTCCCTTGCCAAAATCTCCAAAACCTTCGGCATACAAAAGCCTCCTTGGCACCGTCCCATACCGGCCCGAACTCTTCTTTTCACGCCGTCCACGGTTGTCGCTCCTGCCGGCCGCCGAATGCTGTCGATGATTTCGCCTTCCGTTACGGATTCGCAGCGGCAAATAATTTTTCCGTAAGCCTTGTTTTTTTGAATCCAACGGTTCTGCTCTTCCAAAGGAAGCTCCGCGATACGGGGAATGCCTTGTCGGATTCTTACGGAATTCGGGTTTTCTTCCAAAAGGATTCCTTTGCTTTTTATCATTTCAATAACATACAATGCGATAGCCGGTGCCGCCGTCAGGCCGGGAGATTCAATGCCCGCCGCATGAAAGAACCTCGGGTTTTTTTCCGATTCTCTAATGATAAAGTCGCCTGTATCGGGAGTCGCACGAATTCCGCTGAAGGAGGTAATGGTTTTGTTTAAACGGATATTCGGTACGGCCGCCATAGCGCCTTTGATGACCTCATCCAGCCCGGATGCGGTGGTGGAGGTATCTTCTTTATCTTCGATCACCGAAGCGGTGGGGCCTAAAAGGAGATTTCCGTCCGCCGTAGGAGAAACAAGGATTCCTTTTCCCTTTTCGGAAGGGGGTTGAAAGATGACCGTGTTCACCGTTTTCCCTTCGGTTTTGTCCAATATGATGTATTCTCCTCGCCTCGGGATAATGGTAAAGCTGTTGTCATCCGCCATGGCCGCGACTTTATCGGCAAAAACCCCGGCGGCATTGATCACGCATCGGGCCTTTACCGTATCCTTCGCCGATTTTATCAAGTAAAGGTCCTCGGTTTTTTCTATTTTTTCAACTTCAAAATTCAAACGCAATTCCGCCCCGTTGGAAACGGCGTTTTCCGCGGCGGCAATGGTTAATTGGTAAGGGCATACGATACCTGCCCCCTTCGCATACAAGGCTCCTTGTACCCCGGGGTGAATGTTAGGCTCTAAACGCATGGTCTCTTCGCGGTTTAACAAGAACAGCTCCGAAACTCCGTTTTCCAATCCTCTTTGGTATAGCTTTCGGATGGAATCCGTGCCCTCTTGATCAAAGGCAGCGACAATGGAACCGCATTTTTTGTAGGGTACGTCCAGCTCTTGAACGGTTTTTTCCATCAGAGCGCATCCTAAAACGTTCAATTTGGCCTTTAAAGTGCCTGGCTTCGCGTCGTAGCCTGCATGTACAATACCGCTGTTGGCCTTGCTGGATCCCGATGCCACGTCGTTTCCTTTCTCGAGCAGGCAGATTTTTGCTCGGTACATGGACAGCTCCCTTGCGATCATACAGCCGACAACTCCCGCACCGATAATGACAAAATCGTAGATCATGAAAAACCTCCGTTATTTATAAAACAAAAGCACCAAAGAACCCCACGGTTGAGGTTATTTGGTGCGTCTCCTGATCTCCACGCAAAAATATTTCTTTGTTACCTTTTATTATATACCTTCAAAAGCAATATGACAACGGTTCTTTTTTACTTTTTCAAAGAGGGAAATGAAAAGGCTTTATGAAAAATCATCCGTATTTTATCTTTCGTAGTGATATAATAAACCAAAGCGGAAAAAAGGGATACCTTTCCGCCTCATTTCACTAAAAAACGAGGTGACGTTATGAAGAAGATTGACTTTCACGTACATACCATGACTACGCGGATGGCTCATTGGAGAAGGGCGACTCCCGAAGAGCTGTTCGACATCTACGAAAAACTCGGTGTGGAAAAAGGGGTCATACTTCCTTCCGTTCAGCAGAACGAGGAAGCCATTGACATCGTAGAAAAATATCCGGACCGGTTTTATTGGTTTTGCAACATCGATCCTCGAATGGGAAGAAATCGACCGGACACCGACTTGTCCTACTTTATTTCCTACTACAAGTCCAAAGGGGCCAAAGGAGTAGGGGAAGTGACCTGCAACCTGTATTTCGACGATCCTTTTGTGGACAACCTGTTTTACCACTGCGAAAAAAATAAAATGCCTTTGTTGTTCCACATCGGACCTCAAATAGGGAATTGCTACGGTTTGGTGGATGATTTGGGCCTTCCGAGGTTGGAAAAGATGCTGGCCAAATATCCGGATTTGATTGTCATCGGTCATTCCCAGCCTTTCTGGGCGGAAATCAGCGCCGATGTCACAAACGAGAACCGCAACTCCTATCCGAAGGGAAAGGTCAAACCCGGGCGACTTTTAGAGCTTTTCCGAAAATATCCGAACCTTTATGCGGATTTGTCTCCCGAAGCCGGAAGCGGCTTCAACGCCATTGCAAGAGATCCGGAGTTCGGTTATCAATTCTTAGAGGAATTTTCCGACCGACTGTTATACGGATCGGATATCTGCTCGCCTCATGACCGATTGGCTCTTGCCCAATGGTTGGACGATGCCGTTGCCAATAAAAAGATATCCCAAGAGGCTTATGAAAAAATCTGCAGGACAAATGCGCTCCGCATTCTGGAAGGGGGTCGTTGACATGTTGAAGAAAATTGATATGCACGTTCATACCATTATGAGAAGAGGGATCTTGCGAATGGGAACGAACACGACCTTCGCAACGCCGGAAGAGCTGTCCCTTATGTATGAAAGATTAGGAATCGAAAAAGGCGTCATTCTCCCCGAGGTCAATTTTGAATGCGCAAGCCACATGCAGTCCAACGAGGATGCCATTCGCATCGTGGAAAAATACCCGGACATGTTTTATTGGTTCTGTAATATCGATCCGCGGATGGAGAGAAACGACATCCGTATGGACCTTTCGAGGGTCATCGAGAATTACAAAGCTCTAGGAGCAAAAGGGGTAGGAGAAGTATGCGCCAACCTGTATTTCGACGATCCTTTCATGGAAAACCTCTTTTACCATTGTGAAAAAACGGAGATGCCCGTTTTGTTCCATATAGGCCCCCAAGTCGGAGGCTGCTACGGTATTGTAGACGATTTGGGCTTACCTCGATTGGAAAAAATGCTGAAGAAATTCCCCGGACTGCAATTTATCGGCCATTCCCAGCCCTTCTGGGCGGAAATCGGTGCCGATGCGACGGAAGCCAACCGAAACTCCTATCCTACGGGGAAAGTGGTCCCGGGACGATTGATTGAGCTTTTCGAGCTTTATCCTAATCTGTACGGGGATATGTCCGCAGGAAGTGGCTTCAATGCCGTAGCCCGCGATCCGGAGTTCGGATATGCCTTCATTGAAAAATACCAAGATCGCTTGTACTTCGGTACGGATATTTGTGCACCGGAAAACGACATGCAATTGTCCTTCTGGCTGGATGAAGCGGTTCAAAACAAGAAAATTTCCCAAACGGCCTATGAAAAGGTTTGCAGGGGCAATGCCTTGAAGCTTTTAGAACGATAAAGGAGGATAGAGCCTTGAAATTCGGTATATTAGGTGCGGCACACGGACATATTGCCTCGTTTGCGGCGTCCATGATAAAAAAGGGGCATACCTTCGTCGGTATATACGACCCCGTGAAAAAAAGAACCGAATCCTATGTAACTCGTTTTTCGGTTCCCGTTTTCGACAGCCCGGAGGATTTATTAAAGACCGGGGCGGAGGTTATCGGAACCTCGGCGGTAAACAACACAAAAATCGATGTTTATGAATTATGCGAATCCTATGGGGCTCATGTCATTGCGGACAAACCGGTTGTTACCGATTACGAGCAATACGAGCGCTTGAAAAAAATCATCGAAAGAGGAAGGATCCAAATCGGACTGCTCTTGACGCTACGATTTTCCCCCCCTTATGTCCGTTTGAAAAGCCTTATTGATGAAGGCGCTTTAGGCGATCTTTTATCCTTTGAGTTTCATAACCCTCACAACTTGAATCCTTCCGCTCGTGAGGACTGGCATTTTTCCAATACGGAAAACGGCGGGCTTATCATCGATTTGATCATACACTGCGCCGATTTGTTGAACTGGTACGTGGGCGATGTAAAGGATCCGGTGTATTCCGCAACGAAAAGAAAGACGGTATTGCCGGAAAAGGAAACCTTCTTCGATTACGCGGACGTGTATATGCAAACACAAGAGGGGATTACCGCTTTCTTTAAAACCGGTTGGCTCATGCCGGAGTGCGCTTCCGCCTCCGGGTACCGTGTGGTGGTGTCCGGGTCCAAGGGCACGGCGGTTATCGATAACGGTACGTTGAAGGTGTGCTGCAACGGCCGTCCCTTTGAGGAAGTTTCTTGTCCTTCCGTTGCCGAAGATCCTACCGCGGATTTCCTTTTGGGTATCGAAGGAAAGGAACGGCTGATTACCCACGAAGCCATTTTAAAAGCAACGAAAATGACGCTGGATATGGACAAAGCGGCTCGGATTATAAAGAATTGCTAAAAGATAAAATATGAAAAACGATTAAAAAAGGGGCATCCGTTCGGATGCCCCTTATCCTATGGAATAGGCTTTACTTGCAATCGTTTTTGTCCATGCCTCTTCGGTCCCAAGGTCTGTTTAATCCCAATCCTCTTTAATCGGCTACGATGCCCTTTTCCTCCGCATCGTACAAACGCCAGATAACCCGAAGTCCTTGGATGCTTTCCGGCCCGTCGGTGTTAGGACGTTTTCCGGTTCTT
>JAAYHZ010000344.1 GCA_012744235.1 Clostridiaceae bacterium | reverse complement strand
GGCCATCGGTCCTACATTTGCGGCAAAAGCCGCATCGCACATTTTCCTTATTAAAAACGATGCGTTCGGTGCGGACTTGATAGGAGAAAAAGATGTCAAAAACTCCGGATGCTTTTCAATATACGTCTCCACGATGGCCCGGTATTTGAGTATCGATGCAAGGGCTTGCTCATGCAGGTTTCCGGTTGCACCGATACTCAAATCGGTTTCCTTCACCTTTACGGTGAAATAGGTCAGCTTGTCGTTTTTAAATCGATTTCGATAAAAACGTTCCGTATACTTTTCATTCATACCGATAACTTTAGGTGTCCAAAGAAGCGTTGTCGCCGTTCAGACCCATTACTCCTAACGGACATGTCTGAATACATAATTCGCAAATCAGGCATTTTTCCCGATCAAAGGTCAGCTTCCATGTTTCATTGTCTAAAGATAAAGCGCCGGAAGGACATACGGCGGTGCAAGCGCCGCAGTGAATGCATTTATCCTCGTTCCAAATTACTTCTTTTTCAAAGATTTTAAAGGAAATGCCTTGTTTTTTTACCCAATCCAATGCGGCTTCCAACATGTCTTCTTCCCCCTGCATGTCCATTGTCAACCTGCCGGTCCGATTTAAGCTCACGTCGGCGCTCAAAATATTTAACATCAAATCAAAATCCTTAATCAATCGATAAGTCAACGGCTGTTTTATGCTGTTCGGCGGAAATTCAAACGTTATCTTTATTTTCTTCATGGTATCATCCCCTAACTTCCAAGGTATTCACTTTATTGTGGGCAGGCAAATCGCAGACTTTTTCCGTTAACAAGAAGCTGCCGTTCAAAATCCACCCTTTCAGTTTTTCGGCAATAATTCTCGATTTATATAGGCTTGTCAGCGGTGCGGTACTGACCTTCTTACCGAATAAGGAGATTTGCCCGCTTCTTAATTCCTCATAGTTAACCAGAATATCCAAATCAACTTTTCCGGATTTATCGACAATTCGGGTATAGATGTCTTTGTTTTTAATTGCCGTCTTCGCTAACATCTCTTCATCCAATATGGGGATGGGAATTCCCACACCTACATACAGCGTGATACCGTATTTTTGAAATACACCCGCTCGAATAAATTCGGTACTCATACCGCGTATATCGCCGATTAACGAAAGGGTGCCGGCTCCCGCTACGGGCAATCCGTTTTCCGATTTTGCTTGGTCCGGATTATGCTGGGTACCTTCCCAAGCCACGTACCCTACACCGCCTCCTAAAAAGAGCCTCGTTCCGATACCGATGGTTCGGAATTCCGGGTCGTTCAGCAAAGGACTGAGCTCGCCTGATGTGCTGTACGTTACGTTGCCGTAGTTCGGCAGCAAGGTTCCCATGTACGTATAGATGGTTTTATTTGTAGAGTTGGTAGCCGCCGCATAGTTTTGATAACAGTTTCTCGGGTTAAACAAAAAGATTTGGTTGACGTTATCTTTGTTCACTTTTGTCGTTATTTCTTTTCTCGGATAACAGTCGGTTCCGTAGCTTTCGGCTTGCAACAGGATATCTTTACCCGCAATAAAGTCTTCGATGACATGGGCTCCGCCGTATTCCATTCCTCTTTTCAAGGACAGCTCCGTGGCCCCTATGTAAGCGTCTACCGCCGCTAATCCGGCATATGCCGGAACATCGTTCAAGGTTACCTTTGTCATTTTGATCGGAGGCTTCGAATGTCCGAAATTGACGAACATACCGGAAGAGCACATGGGTCCGAAGGTTCCCGTTGTGACGACGTCCACGGTTTCCGCCGTTTTTTTGTATCCGTCTCTTTCCACCAGGTCGATCACTTCTTCCGCCGTGACGACCACCGCTTTCCCCTCTTTTATTTTTTCATTTATTTCACTGATGGTTTTACTCATAATTTCCTCCAAATAGATCTTGATGAATATCGTAAAGACTCAAAAATCGATGCCGTCTGTTACCCGATCGATGACATATCCGACTCCGTTTTCGTCGTTGGACAAAGTCACGAAATCGGCGGCTTTTAAAACCTCCGGATGCGAATTCGCCATGGCAACACCCAATCCGGCATATTGAATCATGGAAAGATCGTTTAATCCGTCACCTACGGCAATCATTTCTTCTCGTTTAATGCCGTAAATCTCGCCGAGCTTTTCCATGGCAAGAGCTTTCGAAGCGCTCTTATCCACAAACTCCAGGAACATGGGTCTTGAGGTATGGAAGTTCACTTGATCGCTTAAGTATTTTCCTACTTCTTGCTCTTGCCTTCGGATTTCTTCCGGTGTGTCAATCCATATGACCTTGGTGATTCCCTCGGATGCAAGCTTTTCATAATCTTTAAAAAGGACCGGGGGTACTCCGGAGATTTCACTGTATGCAATTGTGGTGTCGTTGATTTCATTGGCATACAGAATATTGTTCGCCCAGAATATAAGCGAAAGGTTGCGCTCCATACCTAGCCTGATAATATCTATGGCATCGGCGGGTCTTAAGGTACAGCTGTAAAGAACCTCTTCTTTTTCCGTTACAAGCATTGCTCCGTTGTATGTAATGGAAACGGATTTTACATCCAGTTCCTTCAACAGTTTTCTTATCCCCTGAACCGGTCTGCCGGTAGATAAGGTAAATATCAGGCCGTTTGACACCCCCCTTCGTACCGAACGAATGGTTTCGGGTTGTAATCGGCTGTTCGAGTCTAACAATGTACCGTCTATGTCAACTGCAATCAGTTTGTATCTCATAAATAGAACGACTTCATCCTTTTCTTTTCGGTGAGCCGCTTCTCCTTTCAACTTCTTTTCTTGATTAATATTTTATCTTATATCATACAATAAATAATGAAGGATTTCCACTGTTTTTTCAACCAAAGTTATGGTATCATTTCATGGTGAAAATTTCATAAGAGGATAAAAATCGGTGTTTATTATAACACATCCATTGAATAACGAAAGAATCCTTCGTCATATGATATAATATGAAAAAAAGATACTATACTTTAAGATGAAATATGAGATTTTAGGAAAAGAAAGGTAATTCGATAGAGGTATCGATATATGAATGAAATAACCAAAAAACCGAACAAATCCGTCATTCGTTTGGCAAGATTTTTTTTACCGAAATTTATAGATAGAAAGCACGAATTCATCGCCAATACGGAAGCCATTAAGGATCTGCAGCCTCCGTATTTGATCTTGGCAAATCATGTGAACAATTGGGACCCCATATTTGTAAACCGATACGTAAAACACCCGATCCTGTTCGTTACATCGGATAACTTCTTTAGAGCGAGATGGCTTCGGTTTATCTTAAGAGAATGGGCGGGAGCGATTCCGAAGACCAAATCCATGAGCGATTCCAAAGCCGTAAAAAACATTTTAAGGGTAAAAAATTGGGACGGCGTTATCGGCATTTTCCCGGAAGGAGGAAGGAGCTGGGACGGAGATTCTCTTCCCCCCATTTATTCCACCTCCAAGCTGGTAAAGCTTCTTAAAATTCCGGTGGTCTTTGTTCTTCTTAAAGGCTGCCATTTGGCTTGCCCTCGATGGGCAATGAAATCTCGAAAAGGGAAAATCTTTCTGGATTTTAACGTAATTCTATCGAAAGAGGACATTGAAAGCAAAAGTGTAGACGAAATCCACCGAATTATTGAAGAAAACCTTAAATACAGCGAATACGAATGGCAAAGAGAAAACATGTACGAATACGACGTTCATAATCGTGCGGAAAGACTGGAGCTTATGCTGTTTACCTGTCCTCAGTGCCTACAGCTTGAAACCTTGGTTTCCCGAGGAAACGATTTTTACTGTACCGAATGCAATTACAAAACCACCTTTACGAAAACCGGGTTTTTTGAAACCGAATCCGATACCTTGTACTTTGACAATCCCCGCGACTGGAACAAGTGGCAAATCCAAAAGCTGCATGAGGATTTGGACCAAATATCGGACCCTGAAAAAGTAATCTTTGATGACAGCGACGTGGTTTTATTCAAAGGAAAAAAAATCGGCGTTCCGAAAAAAATCGCTTTGGGAAGAATGGTTTTAAAACCGGATCGACTTTTATTCATTAACGAAAGACGGCAAACCACCGAATTCTTAATTAAGGATATGGTAGGCTGTAACATCCAATCCAATCGAATCTTCGAATTCTATATCGGAGAGGACTATCACCGTTTCATATTCCGAAAGAACCAATATTCCGTCTACAAATGGGAATTGGCCGTTCATTATTTAAAGGAAAAGATAAAAGAGTGAGCAATCCGTCACCTTTTCGGTCGTAAAGCCGAAAGCATATCCAGCTTCGTATACTTTTTTTCCAGCTTGCTTTCTACATACAATCGAGATACGAGGGCTAACGTATCTTGCGCTTCTTTAGGTATGCGAATTCGATACAAATCTTTAGCGGAGGATCCTGCGATGTATCGCAGAATTTCCACTTCCTGTCGGGTTACTACCGCAAAGCTTCCCGAAGGCTTATGTACGCTGCAGTACAAGCCGTCATTGGTGATGGAAAAATACCCTTTTTCCTCAATTTCGCTACGGCAAGCAATGCAGCCTTCTAGCCGCGGAGTATACCCCATGGTAAAAACCGAACGCAGCTCAAAAAGTATCCGTATGGATTCATAATCCTCCGGTTTTGCCGTATTCATGCGAATGACGGCGTACAAAAAGGGATCCACCGCTTCCGGATTGGGCTGCGCCTCTTGTACGATATCCGCAATCATTTCGGTAAAATGAGAACAATAGGTCAGCTTTTCGATATCCGCTTCAATACCGGGATAATTGGTAATAAACTCGGCATCTCGCAGTACGTACATGTCTCTTCCTTTGAATAAGGAGAAAGCCGAGCAGCTTAAAAAACGGGTCACTACGCCTAAATTTCCTTTAGGTCGCATGGCCCCTTTTGCCATCACCGTAATCTTACCCAAATCCCGGGTCAAAACCGTGATGATTTTATCCTGTTCGGCATATTTGATGCTTTTTATGACGATACCTTTTGTTTTAATGACTTCCAACGGTTCTCCCGTGCCTTCTCTTTATTTTTTCCGATACCCCAGCGCATCCATGACAGTTATGCTGTTGCGCCAGTTTTCACGAACCTTTACAAACAACTGCAGGTTCACTTTACAGCCTAAAAGCGCTTCCAAATCAACTCGGGCTTCCGTTCCGATCTTTTTAAGCATGGATCCGCTTTTGCCGATAATAATTTTCTTATGGGATTCTTTTTCACAATAGATATCCGCTTGGATATCGATAAGATCCTTTTCTTCTCTTTCCTTAAAGGTTATGATTTCCACTCCGGTACCGTGGGGAATTTCATCCCTTATCAGGTTCAATATTTTTTCACGAATGTATTCCGCGGCAATCTGCCTTTCCGGCTGGTCCGTAACATAGTCTTGAGGATAATACATGGGTCCTTCCGGCATTAGCCCTCGAAGGAGGGAAACCAAGCGTGAAACCCCTTCCCCCGTCAAGGCCGATATGGGTACGACTTCGCTAAACTCCATCTCCTTGCGGTATACATCGATCACTTTAAGAATATTTTCCTTCGGCACCGTATCAATCTTGTTAATAGCCAAAATCACCGGTGTTTTTACGGCTTTCAGCTGTTCAATGATATGCCGGTCTCCGGGGCCAATCTCGCCTCGGAAATCGTCGGTGAGAAACACCACGGCGTCCACACCTTTTAAAGTATCCTTGGCAATATCCACCATGTATTCCCCTAATTTGGTTCGGGGCTTATGAATTCCCGGAGTATCTAAAAATATTAATTGGCTGTTTTCATCGGTGAGTATAATTCTTATGACGTTTCGGGTAGTTTGGGGCTTATCCGAAATGATCACAAGCTTCTCCCCGATTATCTGATTGATTAACGTGGATTTTCCCGTATTGGGTCTTCCTACAATGGTTACAAATCCCGATTTAAAACTCATCCAAAGGATCTTCCTTTCCTTTTAAAATTCCATAAAAGCTTCCGGTAAAAGCTGCTCTAAGGTATATATTTTATATATCCCCGCTTCGCCGGCACATAATACGACAAGGTCTTTTCCTCCGAACTCGACGGCCACTTGGCGGCATATGCCGCAGGGCATTACGTACTCTTTCGAATCGGGTGAAAAAACCGCAAGCTTTATTAGCTTTCGGTGTCCCTCCGAAACCGCTTTGAAGATGGCCGTACGTTCCGCACAAACGGTTGCACCGTAGGACACGTTTTCAATATTACAGCCCGTATAGATCTTTCCGTCTTCGGTTAATACGGCGGCACCCACTTTATAATTGGAATACGGAGCATAAGCTTTTTCCGCCGCCTCCGCCGCTTTTATAACCAATTCACCGTCGCTTATCATTTTTCCCCCGTTCTTTTATCTCGTTATCTTTAACGAAGACAACACTTCTTCTTGCTTATCCATCATAATCTTTTCATTTTCGCTGTCCATATGGTCGTACCCTAAAAGATGAAACATACCGTGGCTGAATAAAAATCCCAATTCTCTTGTAAAGCCGTGGCCGTATGCTTTCCCCTGTTCTTCGACCACATCCGGCGCAATGACGATATCTCCCAAATAAACGGTGTTTTTACCGTCGGTAAAATCCTCTTCCTTTAATTCTACTTTGCCGTTTACCATGTTCAGCATGGGAAAGGACAGCACATCCGTTACGCGATGGATGTTTCGAGTCTCCCCGTTGATGCGGGTCATTTCTTCATTATTTACAAAAAGCAGCCCGATCATAACAGGGTATAGAAAACCCTCCGACCGACAGCTTTTTTCCGCTATTTTGCGAAGAATTCTTTTCATCTTCAATGTTAATCGAAACTTTTCGTGTCGATTGTCAATATCCAATTTTATTTTGATGCGTTATCACCGTCTTTTCCGCTGTTATTTGCTTCGTCTTCGCCGTTGCCGTTCGGATATTCAATATTACGCATTTTGAAATAGCCGTTGTACTCTTCCACAAAAGCATCCCGAATTTTCGTCAAATCGGCGAATGTCAAATCGCAGTATTCCAACTGCCCGTCCTCGTATTTTTGACGAATGATTCTATCAATAAAAGCCGCCAATTTTTCTTTGGTTAATTCCTCTTCGGAAAAATCCAAGGATTTTACCGCCGCCTCCACCGAATCCGCCAGCATCACCACGGCGGCTTCCACGCTCATGGGCTTCGTCCCTTTATACCGGTAATCCTCTTCCTTTACGTTGCCTTCTTTGTCTCTTTCTTTGGCTTTGTGGTAAAAGTAGGCCACCAACGTGGTTCCGTGATGCTGAACGATGAACTCATCGATGAACGACGGGAGCTTGTATTTTCTTGCCAACGCCAGACCGTATTCCACATGCTCCATAATGACTTTTTTGCTTAAGTCCGGCCGATTCATCCTATCATGGGGGTTGTACCCGGCACGCTGGTTTTCGGAGAAGAAAGCAGGTCGGCCTAATTTGCCGATATCGTGGTAATATGCGCCGATTCGGGCTAAAAGCCCGTCTCCACCGATGGCTTCGGCGGCTTGATGTGCCAAATTGGCAACCATCAAGCTGTGGTGGTAGGTCCCGGGCGCTTTGGACATCAGGTCTTTTAAAAGCTCCTGCTTCGGGTTGATCAATTCGAGAAGCTTAAACTGGGTGATTACATCAAAAGCCATTTCGAAAACCGGCAGGAAGCCTAACGTTATGACGGCGGAAAACAGCCCGTTCAAGAAAATCATAGCCGCTTTCAAGCCGAAATCCTTCCAAGTCCAGCCATAATACATGGCAAAGGCAAACAATACAAGTACGTTCAAGCCTCCGGCAATCAAGCCGCACAAAGATATACGGCTGCGGCTCATCTTAAAGGATTTCATTAAATAGACCGTGAAGGTTCCGACGCATATGGAGGTCACCATAAAGGGAATATCCCAATTATACATAAAGGAGATGCATAAAATGACAACCAAATGTCCCGTAAAGGCCACTCGTTCGTTGGCCAAAACGGTAAGAAGCATTACCACGGTATAGATCGGAATGAAATAAAAGTAGCTGCTCGGCATCAACCTTGCGATTGCCAGCATGAGAATAATAATGCTGCCGATCATCAAGGAATTGTCGGGTCGAATGTTACCTTTTTTTATGTTTCGAATGACGGTGAAATAGAAACCGAAAAGGAAAACGAATATGAGGACGGTGATCAGGAAGACCGAAACATAGAAATAGTAATTGGTCTTTCCGTCTTTAATCATATTCAAATCTTCCAGCATGACGTATATATCTTCCGTTACGATGTCCCCGATACTGACAATCCTTTCGTTGGCATTGATTACTACCTTGTTATTCTGCATCACATTGGCATAAGCCTGATCTTTAAGCATCTTTGTGTGCTCATGATCGATAATGCAGTTAGGCTTGATGGTCAAATTCAGTATCTTGAGTCCTATATCGTCCAAATGCCCCTTAATATTCGCTCCCCTTAAGCGAATATCGGCAAATTCCAAAAAGGTATCCAAGTTGTCATCGAAAATATCGTGTTCATATACGTAGGTTAAGATGTCTCGAATGCTTTTTTCCAATTGATCGATTTCTCTATCCGAAGCGTATATGTAAATGTCTTCAAGGCTTGTACCGGTAACTTCGATATGATAGCTTTCCAAAAGCTTATTCCCTGAAGCCAAGGAATCGTCTAAAAACTTTCTTTCTTTTGAGAAAATGGGGATGCCGACGGGAATATCCCCTTTTGCAATGGCTCCGGATTGAAATCCCGGTATGTCGTATCGGTTTGCGGCAACCGTACCGGCCATTTCATTTCGTAGGTTACGAATGGACATAAAAATATCCGTTACGGTATTTAACTGCTCCGACGAAATATCGGTTCGTACGACCACCGGTTGAATTTGGTTGCGCATTTCTTCCGCCCGTTTTTGCGTTAAAACCATGTTGACCACATTTCTGGGCGCATAGATGTCATAGGTGCTTCTTTCTCCCGGCTTAATATCGTACTTTTTCGGCATAACCGCCGTTAATATGATGGCATAGCAAAAGAATACCGTCCCGATATATACAAGGACGTCTTTAATCACTCTCTGTTTTTTTTCCGACCTATTCAATTGCTTCTTTTCGACTCTCTCCTCTTTCTTCGGCTTCTTCTTGCCGGTTTTCTTTCCGGATTTCACCCCATTGCTACTCCTTCTTATCGTCTTTGCTCGTACTTTTCGTATGCTTTGATGATTTTTTGTATCAATTCATGCCGTACCACGTCTTTTTCCGTTAAATGGACGAAGGCAATACCCTCAATTCCTTTTAGAATGTGCATCACTTCCACCAAACCGGACCTTTTTCCGTCCAAATCGATCTGGGTGATATCTCCCGTCACCACCGCTTTCGATCCGAACCCGATTCGGGTTAAAAACATCTTCATTTGCTGCGGAGTGGTGTTTTGGGCTTCATCCAAGATGATATAGGAGGTGTCCAACGTTCTGCCCCTCATGTAGGCCAAGGGCGCAACTTCGATGGCACCGTTTTCTTGATGCTTGTGGAATTGCTCCGGTCCGAGCATAAAGTACAATGCGTCGTATAAAGGCCTTAAATAGGGGTCCACTTTATGCTGCAGGTCGCCGGGCAAAAATCCCAACTTTTCTCCCGCTTCCACCGCCGGGCGAGTCAATATGATTCTGTCCACTTCCTTGGCTCGAAATGCACTTACCGCCATGGCGACGGCCAAAAAAGTCTTCCCCGTCCCCGCAGGACCGATACCAAAGGTGACGGTATTTTCCTTCATTGCCTTCACGTATTGTTTTTGGCCGAAGGTTTTTGACTTAATTTGCAATCCCTTTGCCGTTACACTTACACAGTCAATCGGGTAATTGTGCTTGTCCACTTCGGTTCCGTCCTCGGCCAAGGACAGAAAATATAAAATATTTTGTTTGGTTATGACATCGTTGGATTGTGCAATCGGCATTACGTTTTCTATCACGCTTACGGCTTTATCTACCGCGGCCGGATTTCCCGAAACCTTAATTTCATTGTCACGAACGGTAACGGAAACACCCAGCGCTTCTTCGATTATTTTTAAGTTTTCGTCCCGATTACCGAAAACGTTCATCATGATTTCATTGTCCGTGAAATGTATACTTTTTTGAACGATATTATCCACCAATTCCTCCGCTTCCATAAGTTGTTATCCCTTTGCTTTTACAACGGTGACTCCTATGTTTTCCTTGCATTCATAAATCATTTCAACATATTTTTTTCCATTCTCATCATACACATATCTTCGATACTTTGCAAGTACCTCGGCATTTTCGGGAATCACATCTTTCGCTTCCTCCTCGATCAAGGATACACAGTATTCAATCGCCTCTTCTTCATTTAGCGAAACTTGAACCGTTTGTATTTCATTGAATCGATACTCGGTAACGGACACCGGAAGATACACGTTTTGTCCGAGAGACAATGTTCTTGATTGGACCTCTTCCTCGTATTCCGCGTAGGACATATTTGAAAGCTTAGGCAAATACACGCTTTTACCAAATATATCGATCCTTGTTTTTTTGTATGTTTTCCCTGTCCGGTCTTTCACCGTTTTGTAAGCCGGTACCTCCTTTTTTATATCATACCATGTAACGGCATACACTTCTCCCCTTGCATGTACATGAAGAAGATCGCCGGAGAATTTCAAAGGTACGTCTCCCTTGATCAAAACGTCCCCCTTGAACACGCTGTCTCCTTCTTTTACTGCGGCGATTCCCGCTTTTACTATGACCTCCTTTACGACTCCGTCTTTTATTGCCACAATGTCGCAAGGGGGCTTGTCATCTTCCGCCGGAGGCATTAAATCCCGTTCGGTAACGTGTACGGTAACCTTGGTGCCTTTGACATAGATACCGACCCAAGACAAATCGTCTCGGGACAACATCATATCGGTAATAACACTGTCCCTGTCGATCTTTCCTTTTGACACACCGATATAGATACCGCTGTTTTTCACTTCGTTCAGCAATTCCTCCGTCGGTATTCTTTCGTTGCCGATCACTTCCACATACCATACCAAAGACATCAAGTATGCGAAGGTGATAATAAAGAGCAATGCCCCCGCCGCAAAGGCTTTCCGTTTTTTGTACCTTGCCAGAATATACGGCAATCCTCCTTTTTTCAAAACCTCCATGGTCACGTTGGCCTTCTCCGCTATGGCTCCGGCCTCGCGAAAAGCTCTTCTGCTTAAATAGGCGGTTACGCTTGCGTCGTCTTCTCTTACGATATCCCACAAAAACAAATTATGATATGTGCAGATATTGATAAATCGCTCGACAAACTTGTTGCTGATTTTAATATGTACATATCCGCGGAAAAAATTTATCAGTTTGAAAATCACGATTTCAGCTCCTTATCATGAATGAAATTCCAGCTTGTTAACCTTTCCCTGCACAATGATATCTTCGCCGGTGATTTCTTTGATGGTCAAATCCCGACCGTACAAAGACAAAACCCCTATCGCCGTGCTTAATTTCACGCAATCCGTCTCGTAGCTCACCAAGCTTCTGTAGCATTCGATAAGGATTTTGTCTTTCCCGGTGAGCGTTATTTTGGGAACGTTGAGAATAAGCTCCCGCGGCAGCTCCAAAGCATTGACAAACTTTTCTTTTATCCTTAATCTTTTTCCCATTTTGGCTACACTCCTCTTTTGAATTTTTCATTACGGCTTATACAGTTCGATAGGGTCACCGAATTCATAACCCATACCCCTTAACGTATCAATGACGGAACCTAAAGCTTTGGCATTGTCCGGAGAAACGGCATGAAACAGGATGATCATACCGTTGTGAGCATTCTGAGAAACCAAATTAACCACGTACTCGGGTCCCCTTACTTTATCCTTCAGCCAATCGTCATAAGCAAAGGACCAGAACATGGTGGTATATCGAAGCTCCTTGGCGATTTTCAGCGTTTCTTCGTTGTACTCTCCCATAGGCGGACGGAAAAACAGCATCTGGGCATTGTACTTTTCTTCGAAAGCCTTTTCCAACTCCAATAGTTCTTTTTCCGCCTCGGCTCGGCTCAACAAAGGCATGCTTTTATGTCGCACCGTATGGTTTCCCACATAATGGCCTTCGTCTACAAAACGCCGTATGAGCCTGTCATTCTTTTCCAAATAGGGCCCCGTTACAAAAAACACGGTTTTGACGTTTTTCTCTTTCAACGTATCCAAAATCCGGTCGGTGTAGCCGTTTTCATATCCTTGGTC
>JAAYHZ010000343.1 GCA_012744235.1 Clostridiaceae bacterium | reverse complement strand
CCTAATCGTGATGCCGTTATTCGCCTTGTAGGTACTATGCTTATGGAGCAGAACGATGAATGGCAGGTAGGGCGGCGATACTTCAGTTTAGAATCTATGGAAAAGCTTACACAGGCTAATGGGTTTTTATTAGCTCCGATTGCTATCTTACATAAATGAAACGAAGGGAAGATAAAGTAGAAATCATTTTACACCACTTGACAAGACACTATCATTTCGGTCATGTTTTAAAGCACATATTCTCGAACCCATTTGAGCAAAATGCTATTTCAATAACCGGCAGAGCCAATTGATTATTGAGTAATTTGCAAAGGTTGATATATTCCCGCGAACGCGGTTTTTCAAAAATCAACGGAAAACCGATCAACATGTTTCCTCAAACATTGCTTTTTAAAACAGACAGGATGGGTGTAAAATTTATATCTGTATATAATCATTGTTTCAATTGCAAAAGAGTAATGGTGATATATAATTGAAAGTACATAGGAGCATTTGAAATACTAAATATTTACTTAAAAAGGATAAAAAATCTCGATTATATTAAATCGGTGATACAGTAATTCGGGAAGCGATATTGATTTAGTACATATTGTAAATGATCTTATGGATTTAAAAGAAGCAAGAAAACAGATCTTAAGTTTACTTCTTGATTTTGAGACTGCTACAAATAATGATATCCCTTTCTCAAGAACTGTATATAGATACAAGGACTTATTTCATCCATATCGATATGATTTTGAATTGACTTTAGAAAATAAAGATTACATTGAACTTCCGATCGAAATCTTAAGGATGAAAGATACGGGAAAAGTATTATACGGTGATAATATAATTGAATATCTAGAATATCCAACAAATGAGGATATGATTAAGTATGATGAAATATCAAGTAGAATGACTTTAATAGAGGCTGAAAAAAATCCGGAATGGTATAAGAAATACTTGGAAATGAGTGGTCATCCCACGATCAATCTTTTAGTGAAAATAGTGGTAACTGAAGCACTAAAAGATTATTTCATGTTTACCGGGAAAAATTGTTCAAGTAAGTATAGAATTTTAAAAGAAATTTTAAATAATTTTCCGGAAATATCGTGATCTTGAGTTATTGAAGTTATGTCATAAGTGGAGATTCAATCACTCTGAAATTAGGGAAGAAGATATAAATAGAATGCACATTCTTTATGAAAAATGGAAAGATTTTAGGAATAAGCAAAATTTGAGATGATAGACTTGGGTATTGATATGTAGGAGGAGAAGTAGATATGGATATAGAATTCTTAGTTGATAAATGGATAAAAAAGCTGAGATTAACACCGGGTTGGGATATTACACTTGAAATGGTTTATGATAATGAGTGGAAAAAGACGGGTGATTTTCGGATCGATCCGACAGATAGAAAAGCAGTTTTAATGTTGAATGCGTCAAATCCCAAACAGGAAAATATGGAAGAAGTCATCGTTCATGAGTTAATGCATATAAAGCTGTATCCTCTAGATCAATTATGTGAATCTCTTATCACAAGTAATTTTGAAGAGAATTCGAACGCTTGGAAATTTGCTTATGCACAATTTTTTGAGAAACTTGAAATGACGGTTGAAGAATTGACCAAATGCTTTTTATTGGAATTTGGTGATAATAAGAATTTGTCTTTTGGCAGATGTAAAACTATGAAAAGCTTTAATGAACTATATGATGGATTACATGGATATAACATGACTCAATATTAAACCGATGGAGATATAGATGCTGCTGTTGTTGCTACCCATGATCTCGCAACTCAACAGTTAGGAATTAGGTCAACTTGAGTGTTGCATATCATCCCGGAAGGGTACGAGCTGAATTTGAGATTACTGATCATGAAGAACCGGTCAGCTTGTCGGTAATGGATTACGCAGTGACCAACGCAAAGTTTTCAGTGGAGGACAACCATGAATAATATTTATGACAAAAATGGGACGGTGTAATATGAACAGACGTCAAATCATATTTGTAATCATTTTAACGGCTGTTGTTGCTATCTCCTTAAGTGTGCTTATTGTGACAACAATCAACGACGTCAACGATCTGATTGAGCAGGAATGTTTTGATAAGCTTGAGGATACGACTCAATTTCTTGCTAAAGAAATAAAAAGAGCGGCAGATGCTGACCGTACGATCCTTACCGCTATGGCAACTATCATTTCCGGTATGGAAAATCCGGACAACGAAAAGTTGTGCGAGGTATTGAACACTTATCGTTTTGATACAAGCTACATATCCTATACGGAACTGCTGTTCCCGGATAATACAATGCTGGGTGCAGACGATTCGGTTCGGGATGTGTCCGACTCACTCAGCTTTACCAAGGAAGCGGCGGCAGGTGCATATATCTCTAACCTGATGCAAAGCGCGTCGGAGGCCGATGAAATGGTGATCCGCCATGCTGTCCCTGTTGTACGGAACGGCAGGACGACCTATATTCTTTATGGCGTAATCCGTCATTCCGATCTTTCCGAGAAATACAAGACGGACATCTACGAGGGACAGGCGTATGTACTTATTGAGGATGGAGATACCGGAGATTTTTTGTTGGATACATGGCATAAAACACTCGGCAACATTGAGGCCTTTAACGATCGCAAGCTTGAGCCGGGCTACTCGCGAAACACATACATGAGCGAACTAAAAGCGGGTAAAGGCGGAAGATTGGCTTTTACCTCGAAATCAACCGGCAAGGTGCTTTTTCTTCGGTATGACCCCACCGGCGTAAACAACTGGAATATAATGGTCATGGTTCCACAGGCTGTTGCGATGCGTGAAAGCGAAACCGTCAGTCGCCGCCTGTATTGCATGGCCGCTATCATCGGAACGGTGATGCTGCTGTATATGTTAGCGTTACGTGGAGCCTTTTCAGTGCTTATCGGAAGGTACGAAAGCTTAGCAATGAAGACCAAACTACGGGAATTCAAAATAGAAACGCATATGAAAGATTCTATGCGGATATTCAAAGCAAGGGTTTTGCTTCCCTTTCCTGCGTATTTGTGGATGTAAACGGGCTGCATGAGGTGAATAACAAATACGGACACAAGGTCGGCGATCGGATGCTTCAAATCGTCGCCGATACGCTGCTAAAAGAATTTCCATTTAAGCAGGTGTTTCGTATCGGCGGAGACGAATTTGTGGTAATGAGCGAGGATTTCGATGCGAATGAATGTGCAATAAAAATGGAGCGTGTTGTACGGCAAATTGCATCTCATGATTATTCCATCGCTTACGGCATAGCACACCGTGAAAATGGAATAGGAGCCGACCGAATAGCACAGGAAGCCGACGAGAGGATGTTAGAAAACAAAAGAGCTTACTACGCCGAACATGAACGAAGTCGACCATGAAAGGATGCATGACCGTCCGAATATGGATGTGGCAAACAGGCTTTCGCATTACGGATGGAGGTTATGCTCATATGAGAAAGGTTGTCAGCAAAGCCGGAGGAATCAGTCCGGAGCCGACGAAGATGCTCAGGGAAAACGGCAAAATATGTCCACGAAAGAGCTTCGCTTGGTAACATATCGGATTTGCAATGATGCCGTAATCTACTACACCCAAGATGCCGCCGAATACAAAAAGACCGCCGCGGAATTGGATACCATGCTTACTTGTGCCGAATGGATGAAATGGTTCGGAGACCAAGCCTTTTCCTACCTGATGACTACATATTACGGTAATACTGCTGATGCCATTTTATCTCCGGCCAAAGATCTTTTTGCCGCCTTTTTGGGAGAAGTTCTTGATTATTTGCTTCATGGTGAATCGTTCACCTTGGAAGAGCCGGAAATTATAAAAAATATCACTGCAGGAGTGGATAATCTCATAGTAAATGCTTTTGATGATTCCATAAGCAGTAAAAAGATTTCCTTCAAGCAGATATGTACCGTAGCGGCAGGATTCTTGGCTTGGAAGATAGCGAAGAATGTTTACGAAAATCGAGACCGCGACGGAAAAGTCGATATCTATTCTGCAATTACAGCCCTTACGGCTGACTAAACGGCCTTTGGTGTGAAAAAGATCGCCGGTACTTTCTTTGATAAGGCTTTAAAAAGCTCTTCAGTCAAAAACGCATTAAACAAACCCATCGGTAAATGGATACAGAGTATCGTACCGAATATGTTCAAGAGTAGATGGGATATCGACAAGCAAGGGGAATATCTGTTTAAATACGTAGAGTTTAAGCAATCGGAAGCTATCAAGAAGTATCTTGAAGAAGGCTTTGGTCGCGGTGCGGTTAAGGTCGTAGAAAAGAGTGCGGAGTCGGTTCAAAATTGGTTAAAATCCGACGAAGACAGTAGCGTAAGCCCTGTAGATCTTTCATCATGGCCACGGATCAGCCGGGACAGTGAATTCGTTGATGAAAATAACAACAAGATATTTGCCGGCATCTCCGTTGATCTCGGAATGGACGCTATAGGTAAATTCTTTGACCGGCTCTTTGAAGAGCTGTTTGTAACGGTTAATGATTAACTTACGTCATTGCTTCCGGTAAGTATAATACTGTTTTACTCCCGTTGTATGGGGCAGGCATGACGGAAAAGTATCGTCCGAAATCCTTGTCCTTAACGGAGTTGTTTCGATGATTTTCCCTTGTCGGGGTTCATATTGGCTCCGCCGGCTTATTGTACTGCCGGCAGACGAAGGTCTAAAAAAAGAAAAATATATGTGCGAAAAATTTTCTTATTAACTATTACTTTTTAACATAAAAACCTAAAACAATCTGTTATAATAAATAAGTAAAGTAAGTACTCTGTCGTTTTGCTTACTTTGATGGAAGTCGTTAATATCGTGAGTAGACCGGTGAAAAAAGACTATGGTGAAACTTACATCCGGCGATTAAGATAAGATTAAGGCTACGGATAAAAGCTTTATTCATTAGTTCAAAACGACCGGATAAATCGTATAATGCCCCCCATTGTCAAGACAATTTTTCAGCT